>JAEYSH010000081.1 GCA_023434825.1 Methanobacteriota archaeon
GTCCAGTGAAAGGAAAAAAATGAAAAAAGAAGCAGATGAAGCTGTAAAAATTTCAAAATGATAAATTAAACTGGTGATTTAATGTTTGAAAACACATTAGATGGCTACGCCCATTCCAATAACCTTAAAAATGTAAATATAAACTTTAAAGTTTTATTTGCAATTTTAACCATGTTAGTGAGCTTAATATCTACTTCACCAGTAATTCCACTACTTATAACCTTTTTAATGTCATTTTTAATAATTTTTAAAGCTAAAATTCCAGTAAAATTTTATTTAAAATTCCTAGCTATTCCCTTCTTTTTTGGCTTTTTAACATTTATTTTCATGGCACTTTTCTTTGGAATTGGTGCTCATATCTACGATTTTGGAATATTTAATCTTTCTATAACTCAAGATGGATTTAACCTCGGACTTCTGGTATTTAGCAGAATTTTAGGAGGATTTTCCTGCCTTGCATTCTTAACGCTTACAACACCAATGAATGAAATGTTCTTCATGTTCGAAGGTTTAAAAATACCAAAAATAGTAATAGAAATTGCAATGCTGATGTATCGTTACATATTTTTATTTTTAGAAGAATCAGAAAATATGTATAACTCACAAAAAACACGTATGGGATATGGAAGCATTAAAAATAGTTTTAAATCATTAGGAATGTTATCAAGCAATTTATTCATAAGAACATGGCTTAAAGGAGAACAAGCATACATTGCAATGGAATCAAGGTGTTATACTGGTTCTATAAAATCATTTAAAACCTATGAAAGTATTAGTTTTAAAAACCTTTTATTACTGCTATCCTTTGAATCATTACTACTATTTGGAACTTATTTAACATGGGGCTTAAAAATAATATAATAATTTAATTTATTTTTCATTAGTTTTACTTTAAATAAAAAAATAAATATTCAGAATACGGCATATATTGATTGACCTCACTATTTCATATTATCTAAAAATAAATGTTGAATTAGATATTTTATATTTAATGAATGATAAAATTGAAACATTAAATTAGAAAAAATAAAATTCATTATAATTTATTAGCTACAGGTGAATTCATGAACATAATAGAAACCAGAGACATTACTTATCACTATCCTGACGGCACAGAAGCCCTGGATAAGGTTAATTTCAAAGCAGAAGAGGGAAAAATTATTGCACTTCTTGGACCAAATGGTGCAGGTAAATCTACGCTTTTTTTACATTTTAACGGCATTATAAGGCCAACTTCAGGAAGCGTTGTTGTAAATGGCGATGAAATTAAATATGATAAAAAAAATCTCATGAAAGTAAGGCAGAAGGTAGGAATTGTATTTCAAAATCCTGATGATCAACTTTTTGCACCTACAGTAGTTGAAGATGTAGCTTTTGGACCTATGAATATGGGACTATCTAAAGAAGAAGTAGAAGAAAGGGTTGATGAGGCGCTTGAACGAGTAGGAATGTCTGAATTTAAGAAAAAAGCACCTCACCACCTAAGTGGAGGTCAAAAGAAAAGAGTGGCTATTGCAGGCATACTGGCCATGAAACCAAAGATCATGGTGCTTGATGAACCAACTTCTGGCCTAGATCCCAAAGGAGCATCCCAGATTCTTAGAATACTTTATGAATTAAATAAAGAAGGAATGACAATAATTATTTCAACCCATGATGTTGATCTGGTGCCTCTTTATGCTTATGAAGTTTATATACTTAGTAATGGAAAAATAATTAAAAAAGGAAGCCCTCAGGAAGTCTTTGAAGATGTTAAAACAATAAGAGAAGCTAATTTAAGACTTCCAAGAATTGCCCATCTTATGGAGATACTGCAAAAAGAAGATCAAATGCCATTTGAAAAACCTTACCCTTTAACAATTGGGGAAGCGAGAAAAAAATTAAAGGATCATTTTGAAGATTAACTTTATTCAAATACGGTGATAAAATGAAAATAGGAATCTGTGATACTACATTTGCAAGAGTAGACATGGGTGCACATGCAATAGATGAAATCAAACAACATGTCGCAAATATCAAGTTTATAAGACGTACTGTTCCCGGAATAAAGGATCTTCCAGTGGCATCAAAGAAACTAATTGAAGAAGAAGGCTGTGAAATTGTTATGGCCCTGGGAATGCCTGGAGGGGAAGAAAAAGATAAGGTTTGCGCCCATGAAGCATCAACAGGTCTTATTCAAGCCCAGCTCATGACAAATACCCACATTCTTGAGATTTTTGTTCATGAGGATGAAGGAAAAGATGCAAAGGATTTAAAATGGTTAGCAGAACACCGGGCACGTGATCATGCTAGAAATCTTGTTAAAATGATGTTCAAACCAGATCAGATGCTAAAAGAAGCAGGAAAAGGTATGAGAGAAGGGCGCGAAGATGTAGGGCCTGTGTAACTTATTAATTTTAAAATTTTATTTCATTTTATAGCTAATTTTATTCATATCTTAATGATTCAGTAGGGGATAACCTTGCTGCTCTTAAAGCAGGATAAATTCCACCTATTATTCCTACAAATAGTGCTATTCCTACTGCTTTAATGAATAATTCAATGGAATAAACAGGTTTTATATATCCTCCCATAGATGGTTGTGTTAAAATTAATTCCACAGCAACCACACCTAATATAACCCCTATTAATGCAGCTATTACTGTAAGGACAATGGATTCACCTAATATCATTGCAAGTATTCTTCTATCTTTCCACCCTACAGCCTTTAGGACTCCAATCTCTCTTGTTCGTTCATATACCGACATCACCATAGTATTAATTACTCCAATTCCACCAATTAAAATCGCAAGCAGTGAAATTGCCCATGATGCAGTATCAATTGTTTCTAGCCCTTTGTTTACTTTATTAAAGTCCTCAATTGACTTTACTGTTGTTAATTCATCAGCGTATGTATTATCAATATTTTCAGTTACGTTATCAATATCTGCACTATTTTGAAGCTTTACAAATATCATGGAGACTTTATTTTCTTTATCAGCTAAGCTTTGCAGCCTACTTAGAGATATAAAAGATCCTCCATCTTCCCACACGCTGCCTGTTTCAAAAATACCGGTTACTTTGAAATCCTTTCCAAATATTTTAATTGAATCCCCAATTTTCTTTTCTAAATTTTGTGCGGCAGTTTTTCCAATGATTAGTTCATCTTTATTATCAGAAAATGCAGTTCCTTCAATGATATTTATCTGTCCAACTTCCAGATCATCCCTTTTTATTCCCATAACCGTAAAAAGCGACCCGTCGACAGCACGATTAGTTATTAAAACTCCCACTGCATCTTTTATACCACTTATGTTTTCAATATCACTAACACGACCCTCATCAATGTCACTTGAAGCTAGACCTGGAGAATTAGCTTCAGTAATTGTGAAATCAGATCCACCTGACTTTAAAGTATTTTCAGTGGATGCTTTAAGACCATCAGTTACAATTCCAAGTGCAACAATGGTTGCAATTCCAATAGCAATTCCTATAACTGCAAGTGCACTTCGAGTTTTATTTCTGAATGGATTCTTAAAAATAAGGGATATAAAAGACATGAGCTTGTTTTTATATTTCATAACTATATAAATATTTTTATCATTTTAAATTTGAAATCTACATTTTATATGGACTTTTTTAATTTTCTAAATTATTTAAGCG
>JAEYSH010000046.1 GCA_023434825.1 Methanobacteriota archaeon
ATCCTATAAAGACTCTTGTGGCTTTTACAGGTACTGTAAATCATGATGAACAAGAATATACTGAAAATTCTATGAATGAGTTACCTGAAAAGAAGACTATTGAAAATGCTTTTCAGGAGGACCCTTATAGGATATTAATTGTGGCTAATAAGTTCCAAACAGGTTTTGACCAGCCTTTATTGCATACTATGTATGTTGATAAGTCTTTAAATGGGATTACAGCAGTTCAGACTTTAAGTAGGGTTAATAGGATTCATAAAAATAAGAATGATACTTTAATTCTTGATTTTGCAAATAAAACAGAAGTCATCCAAAAAGCATTCCAGCCTTATTATGAAGCAACTTATCTACAGGAAGGCACAGACCCTCACAAGCTCTATGAATTAGAAGAGAAGCTTCTTGATTATGAAGTTTTTGAGTTGTCTGATGTAGATGAATTTGTTCAAGCTTATATCCAAGGTGAAAATCAAGCTGTACTTCATAATATCTTACATCCTCTTGTTCAAGATTACAATAAATTAATAATGGAAGATAAAGTAGGATTTAAAAAGGTCCTAAGAAGATATCAAAGCATTTACTCTTTCCTATCTCAATTAATCCCCTTTACTGATGTAAATCTTGAGAAACTTTATATTTTTAATAAATATCTCAGTAAAAAGCTCCCTACAATAAATAATCCACTTCCATATATTGTTTTGGAAGATGTGGATATGGATTCATATAAAATTGTCAATAAGGACGAAACTGCTATTCCTCTTGTAGGTGAGGGCGAACTAAAACCTATTTCAGAGGGTGTTGGGGGATATAATCCTGATGAAAAATCAAGGCTTTCTAAAATAATTGAAGATATGAATGATGCTTTTGGAACTGATTTTACAGATGATGATAAAGTATTTTTAGAAAGAGTAAAGGATAATCTACTTGAAAACGAGGAATTACTCAATAAAATGGAACATAATTCCCCAGAAAATGTTAAAGCAGTGTTTGATAAGTATTTCAATGAAGAAATGACTCATTTACTCAAAAGCAACATGAATTTCTATAAGCGAGTTGTAGATAATGAAAAATTAAGGGATAAATTAAAAGCAGAATTATTTAAACTCCTCTATTTAGAATATGAGAAAGAAAAGTGAGGTTATAAGTTTATTCTTTTAATTTTAGATTAATTTTTATTAAAAAAAATTTAATAAATGGATTTTAAATTATTTTGAGCCTACTTTTTCATATCCCTCAAGAATTTCTAATGCTTTTGATTCATCATATAATACTTCTATACGGACATATTTAAACCCTAAAAGCATGTCCTTGATTTCATCGCCTTCCACGACTACATTTTTTTTAGTTTCTAAAGAGCGTTTTATTAATTCATCATAGAATGGATATGGGTTTTTAGTTCCTGGCTCGGCGTTTTTTTCGTATACATAATATTCAGAACATGAACAATGAGGGTCACGAGGTCCTGTTGCATAACCATGAATGACTTCTTCTCCACAAATAGGACATTCTCCTTTAATTAGTGAATATGGTTCATTTTTCTTTTTCCTTTTCCTTTTAACTTCCCTATATTCTACATTAGGCCAGAGTCTAACTAGCTTATATTCTTTTCTTTCTTCATCAATTCGTGTAATTTCATTACCTATTATGACAGGCATATCATGATAGAATTTATAGATTTTCCCATCTTCTTCTGTTTCATAATATTCTCTGATTATTATTTTCATCAATCCTCCATGTAATATTCAAATTGAAGTAGATATTGAATTATGATTTGGTTTTATTTGAGTATAATATATAATATCTTTTAGTTTAAATGTATGAAATTTTTTAAGTGGTAGGGGAACATTGAATGAAAAAGTGAAATTACTAGGATTTTTATAATACAAAACTCAATGGGCTACTTCAATTTAACAAAATGGTGAATATAATCTAAAGTTTATGCAGCAGTATGCATATAATTAAAGCACCGTCTAATTTAATCAACTTTCATTATAACCTTTAATTAAATAGATTATTAAGCGTATACTGCATAAGCTCTAACTGGATATAAATGATTTATAATTAATATCAATTTAAAGTGATAAAATTCTAAACTATAACTAAATAATCATGTATTTTAGTTTTAAAGCGTTAAACAGAATAATTCTTATGGACTTATAAATTTTCAAAGGGGGTAAGAGAAGAGTATACATACATGTCTCTTCTTATCCTCTGGAGAGCATGTAAAAATCAATACTTATTGGAAATATTATGGCTTTTTTACTTAACTAAGCGATTCTAAAAATCTAATATACGTAACTATACGTTTAGAATTGATTTTGTTTTTGAGTGTTCAATTATTTGAATAAAGGTTAATTAATTAATTAATATTTTTTATGTTTGAGATGTTTTCTAATTAATAAACCATATATACTACAGTTTTCGCGCTGTTTTAAAACAATTTTTTATTAATATTAACTCATAGAATGAGCAGAATAACTTTCTATTACTTAATTCATCTCATTTTTAATTGCTAAAGGTATAATTCATCATATTGTATTTGCGTAACCTTTTGATTTGTCAAATTCTATTTTAATATCTCTTATGTGTTTTTTGAACATTGTTTAATATTTAGATAAAAACCAATAAAATAATTAAACAATATTATAATAATTTTTTAAAAAAGCGGACAGTTTTGCCTCGGGGCATTTTAACTATCTATGACCGTCTATTAGATAGTTAGATTTGAGTATGAGTAAAAAGGACTACCCACGTAGTCCAGACTCAATATAAATAAGTGTGCTCCCGGGGGGAAGGGAAGGCCTCTCTCTCCTTTCCTTTAAGACTTAATTTACACCTAATGTAATCTCTTCATATAAGCTTAAATTTAGATAATAAGAGTAGGAAACTCATAATGAAGACCTTTAACTTTGTTAAATTCCATTTTAATATCTCCTATGTGTTTTTAAATTATTTAAATTATCCAAACTTAATATCAGTAGACTTCTGCATTCTATATATTGCATAAGTTACTGAAATGTTTCAGATGGGCTTTTTTGCTTAAGTCTACTAAAATCGTACCGTATACCCTTTCAGAGCCCGAAATTAAAAAATAAGTGTTAAATATACTTAGAACAAGTCGCGCGGAAATTTTTCCCGGGGGAGAGAGAAGGTATATGTACTTCAAGTCATTTTCTTTAAATCCAAAAATAAGCATTTTAAAGTGATATTAAGTGATATTATCACTTTAAAATCTCCCATTATAAAAAAATATAAATTAAAATTCGGAAGTTTTAACCTGATATTGAGAAACGGTATCAAGTTAAAATTGCCCAATGTAAAAAATAAAAGTAATGAAAGCCCAGAATCAAGTGATATAAAGACGGTCCGGGGGAAGGAGAAGGGTATATGTGTCTAAATGCAATTTCTTTAAAGCAAGAACATGACAATCTAAAGTGATATTAAGTGATATTATCACTTTAAAATCCTCTGAATTGTAAAATGGGCTTCCTGAAAATTTCGAAGCATAATGATATGAATATTTCATAGGGGTAGCTAAGATGTATATGGGGCACCCCCTCCCCTATATATAATATATTATAATAATAATAGAGAGAGAAAATAAAAATAATAATAGCAAGCTATTAAGCCTATGAATAAGTATATATGGCTCTTTCTCACAGTGTGTTAGTTTAGCTTCCCATCATCCTATCTAAATACATTATATATCCACTATGAGGTTTTAGACTTATGTTAAGTGTTTGACTTTCCTATGATTTTTGTATGATTTTTCCATAAAATTTTAAAAAATGTTAAAAAAAAGTTTTATTAAAATTGTTTAATGATTGCTTCCTCATTTTTGAAATGGCTTATAGTCGCATAAACATTGTATAACTGTTTATTATTGTGTTTAATGTACTTCTGACATGTTCTTATAATATAAATTTTAAATGAGTTAGGGTCTTTAATCTTGTCATCCTTGTTAGTCTTAATGATATCATATACATTATGTTGATTATTTAGCTGGTTTAAGCTGTTTAATTGGTATACTTCAATGTTTTCTAAAATATTGTTTACAACGAGGATGTAAAACTTATTATCATTCTTATACTTGAATGGTATAAAAAACATGTCTGGGTTAATATTCACTTTCTTGGAATTATTTAAAAACTTGGTTAATTTCTTCTTATTCTTAAACTCTTCAGAATCTTGATAAAATGGTGTATTAGGTTCTATTTCAAAATCAATATAATTCTTATCATAGATAATCTTGTATTGGTTGTCACTAACCTCATAAATATCATTTCTACTTGGTTCAATACGCAATTTAAATATGTCTTTATCAGTTATGTAATATGTTGTGTAATCCTTAGGATTTATTGTACCTTTATAGCCTTCACCTTTACGATATTCAATTTCCTCATTCAATTCATGAAGACGCTTTTCTATCTTTACTTTTGCATCATTACCAAAATCACGTATAACACTATCTATTTTGTCTAATTTCTGTCTATTTGGTATTTTAGCCCCTTTATTTACATTATCCATCATTTTCACCTACATTTCTTACTGTTCATGTGTTTTCATTTAATTTCATACTTTTATAGATGAATTTATAAGTTTATAGAGGGTTTATTTATCAGGTTTGAGTATTTATATGGCTAAATAGCTATTTGCCACTTATTTCCTTGCATTCTAATTCGACAATCTTTCCAGTATCTTTAAATATTCAGGCGACTTTTCAATGTTCTTATTCTTGAAATAAGATAGGAGCATCTTCTCTGGTAAGTTTACACTCATCCCCTGTGTTTGTTGAGTAAATACATATATAAATGTTTTGGTTAATTTGTGAGAAAATAAAGGATTATTTGAGCTTTAAATCATCTATTTTTGAGTTATATTGGCTTAATAAAACATTTTTTGGTTATAAATGTTTAAAGTAAATATGCTATTCATTTATTAGGTCAAAATTAGTTTTGTAAGTGGTCTGATTGTTCGTTTGCCTCTCTATACTCATAGAGAAGTAAATGTTTATTTAAAGAATTTGAGTGAATAAATTAAGCAACACTTGACTATATTTAGCCACAAGGTCGTTGTATTTCGTGTAATTACATCTTTTTTATCTATTTTAATCAATTTGATTTTCATGATAAGATAAGTTAATGATTTTTGTTATTATCAATAAAAACAATTGTTTTCTAGAGTTAGTATATTTTAAATATTTATTAATAATTAGCTATATATTAATAACTGGTGTTTTGGTGAATGATATTGTTGGTAAAGAAATTTTATTAGTTGAAGATAATCCTGCTGAGGCTCGTTTAATTGTTGAAGTTTTTGATGGATTCAAAGAAAAAAACAATATAACTATAGTAACAGATGGAGCACAAGCTATGGGTTATTTAAACAAAAAAGGAGAATATACTGATAGGAAATGTCCATCACTTATAATTTTAGACCTTAATTTACCTAAAAAGGATGGGAGGGAAGTACTTAAGGAGATAAAACAAGATGATGATTTAAAAATTATTCCTGTAATTGTTTTGACAAACTCAAGTGATGAAGAGGATGTTAAAATAGCATATAGTAATTATGCAAGTGCATTTCTTACTAAACCTGATGAATTACATGAGCTTGTTGAGTTAGTAAAGTTATTTGAAGGCTTTTGGTTCCAATGGGCCACATTACCCACATGCAATGGTTAATTTCAATCTTTCTTTTAAACTCTTCATTATTTGTATTCAATTTTCATTATTTATTAAGTAAAACCTTATTTGAGATAAATAATAATAATCTTTTTTGTAATTCAACGTTGGGAAGTTCAAATTTGGAAAAAAAGGACAAATTACGTGAAAAAGCTGAAAAGATGTTAATAGAAGGAGAAGAAATTTCTCCTAATTTTCCTGAAGATGCTAAATGGCTAATTAATGAGCTTCGAGTATATCAAACTGAATTAGAATTACAGAATGAAGAGCTTAGGAATTCTCAATTGGAATTATCTGAATTAAAAGATGAATATTATGATTTATTTGAATTAGCACCTATAGGATACTTTATATTAGATACTGCTGGTGTAATTAAAGATGTAAATCAAGCTGGAGTAAATATTTTAGAACTAAAAAAAGGAGACATAGTCAGTAATTCTTTTCTTTATTTTGTTAAACCCGAATTCATAAAAACATATGCCAATTACAGGAAAGAAGCCATTGAAACTCAAAAAAAGCAGTCATTTGAATTAGAATTAATTAAAAAGGATATAGAAACTTTCAATGTTTTTATTGAGATGTCCATGAGAAGAAATGGATTTAGAATAGCTATAATTGATATAAGTGTCCTTAAAGAAACCGAAGAAAAGCTTAAAAAAACAATAGAAAAATTAAAACACTCTAATGAAGAGTTAAGACAATTTTCTTTCATTACTTCTCATGATTTGCAGGAGCCATTAAGAATTATTGTTAGTTTTACACAGCTTCTTAATAAAAGATATAAAAGTCAGCTTGACGAAGATGCTGATGAGTACATTAACTTTGTCGTGAATTCTGCAAAACGAATGAAAGAAATGATAAAAGGTTTAAGAAACTATTCCAGAATAGAAGATGGCAAATTAAAACAATTAAATGCTAATGAAGCTCTTAATATTGCCCTATATAACTTAAAAAGCGAAATAGAAGAGAATAATGCTAAAATCACACATGATAAACTTCCAACAATTATCATTGATGAAAATCAGTTAATTCAACTCTTCCAGAACCTCATAAGCAACAGCATTAAATTTAGAAAACCTGAAGTGCCCCCAAAAATCCATATATCTGGAGTAGAAGATGAAATTGATAATGAATACATTTTTTCAGTTAGTGATAATGGAATAGGAATAGAAGAACAATATACTGACAGAATCTTTGAAGTTTTCAAAAGATTACACACAATAGAGGAGTATGAAGGGGCCGGAATTGGTCTTGCAATCAGTAAAAAAATTGTTGAACATAACGGTGGTCGTATATGGGTTGAATCGGAACTTGGGCTAGGTTCTACTTTTTATTTCTCTATTCCAATTAATGAATGATTAATAGTATTAAAAGATTAATTTTAATTTTGATATTTTGTGAGAAATTAAATAGCAATTTACTTATTTATTAACATCAAAATAATTATAGAACCTTTTTTATTAATTTCCTATGGAGATACGATAATGGAAGATAAGCAGAGCCAATCAAGGGGAATTAAGGAGCATAAAGGAAATGAAGAAGCAATAGGCTTAAATAAGAGTCTTCTTGAGGCTGTTTTCTCAAGTATGAATGAAGCAATAGTTATTACAGGTACTGATGGTAATATTGTTGATTTTAATGAGGCTTTTGCTCATCTTTGCAGATTTAAAAATAAGGAAGAGACCTTACGAAGCATAGATTCATTTGCAACCATTATTAAAGCCTACTATCTTGATGGTACTCCTTTACCCGTCGAAGAATGGGCTACGGTTAAAGCACTTAAAGGCGAGTCAGGTACTAATTTTGAGTATCTTATTGAACGAACAGATATAAATGAAAGATGGTTTGTAAGTACAAGTTACGCACCTTTAAGCAATGATAAAGGAGAAATAATTGGGGCTATTCAAACATTAACAGATATTACTGAACATAAAGAAGCTGAAGAAGCTTTAATGGAAAGTGAGGAAAAATACCGAACGCTGTTTGAGAACGCAGAATACGGCTTCGTGGTAGTCGAGCCCTTGTTCGACGAGGACGAGAGAGTGAACGATTTACGTTATCTGGAGATTAACCCTGCTTTCGAGAGACAGACTGGACTCAAAGCAACCGATTTTTTGGGTAAAAGATTGAGGGAAATGCTTCCAGGGATAGAGCCACATTGGTTAAATGAGTTTGATAAGGTAGTGAAAAGTGGCAAGGCGACAAGCTATGAAGACTATAATCAGGACACTGGGCGCTGGTATGAAGTAGTTATCTTCCCTTACTCTAATGAGCTTTTGGGGGAGCAGTTCATCGATATTACTGAGCGTAAAAATGCTGAAGCGGATTTAAAGGAAAGTGAAGTTCGTTTTCGTTCATTGTATGAATCAAGTTTTGATGCTATTCTTTTAACTAAGCCTGAGGGCAGTGTTTTGGCTGCTAATTCCGCTGCACAAAAAATGTTCAATAGGAGTGAAGAAGAACTTATTAAAACCCACCCAGACGATTTTGCAGTTATGGATGAAAATTTGAAGCGTTTTCTTAAAGATAGAAAAGAAAAAGGTAAATCTTCTTCTGAATTAACTTTTATAAGAAAAGATGGTACTACTTTCCCTGGTGAAATATCTTCCAGTCTTTTCACCGACGCCAAAGGAAATACCTTAGCAAGCAGTTTTATAAGAGATTTAACCGAACGTAAAAATGCCGAAATGAAAACAAAAAGGATTCTCGATAGTATTGCTGAATCTTATGTTGAATATGATAATGATTGGCGTTATATAGATGTTAATAGCAAATTTGAAGAAATATTTGGCCTTAAAAAAGAAGAAATTATTGGTAAAGTAGTATGGGAAGTTTTACCTCAAACAGTGGATACTTTACAGTATAAAGAGCTTCATAGGGCTAAAAAAGAGAATATTCATGTACGTTTTGAAACAAAATCAGCAGTTACTGGAGAATGGTTTGAAACAAATGCTTTTCCTCACCCTGATGGATTGACTGTTTATCTACATAATATTACAGAGCGTAAGAAAGCTGAAGAGGATTTAAAAGCGAGTGAATCTAAGTATCGTGGGCTTTTTGATTCTATGGCGGAGGGTGTACAAATTTGTGAATTGGTTTTTGATGATAATGGACGGCCTGTAGATAATATTATTCTTGATGTTAATCCTGTTTACGAAAAACAAACAGGAATTAAAAGGGAAGATATAATTGGAAAGCATGTTAAAGAAATTCAACCTACTGTGGAGCAAATATGGTTTGACCGTTATGGTGAAGTGGTTCGTGAAGGTAAAATCATACAATTTGAAGAATATAATGCAGGAACAGACCGTTGGTATGATGTAAATGCAACACCCTTAAAAGGAAATCAATTCACCGTAATATTCTCTGATATTACCGAGCGAAAAAAAGCTGAAGAAGAGCTGCGGGTGAGCGAGGAACGACAGTCATTCCTGCTCAGACTGGGTGATGTGCTAGGGAACCTAAAGGATCCGGATGAAATTGCGGCTGTGGCGTCCCGTATGCTCGGCGAAGAGATTCATGCGGACCGAATCCCGTATGCCCGCGTGGTAGACGAAAAGGAAGTTATCATAACCGGGGACTATGTAAACGGTGTGCCCTCAATCGCAGGGGTACTGCACGCCTCGGATTTCAGCCCGATGATCATAGATGCTTATAAACATAACCAATGGGTCATTTTCAGCGATATTTCAACAGACCCGAGATTTACCCCAGCTGAACGTGAAGCCTACAAGGCTATTAACGTTATCTCAAACGCCAGCATCGGTCTGGTCAGGAATGGGAAGTGGGTGGCCGCTTTCGGTGCACACAGTGCTAAACCTAGGGTATGGACGGAATTTGAACTCAATATCATTAAAGAAACCGGTCAAAGAATGTGGGAGGCGATTGAGCGCGCTCATGCCGAAGAAGAAATTAAAAGAAGAAATGAGTTATTAAATGGTATTAATAAAGTTTTTCAGGAGTCTTTAACCAGTGAAACTGAAGAGGAAGTTGCGGGTAAGTGTCTTGAAGTTGCTGAAGAATTAACAGGCAGTGGATTCGGATTTTTAGGCGAAATAAATGAAAATGGACGTTTAGATGACCTTGCTTTAAGCCCTCCTTCATGGAATGCATGTAGAGCTCCTCCGGGAAAAGCTCATGAGCTAATTGTAAACATGGAAATTGTAAGTTATTGGGGAAGAACAATAAAAGAAGAAAAAAGCCAAATAGTAAACGACCCAGAAAATGACCCTGATAGGCGTGGTATCCCTGAAGGTCATCCACCAGTAACATCATTCCTTGGAGTTCCTCTTAAACAAGGTGGTAAAACTATTGGGATGATTGGATTAGCCAACAAAAAAACTGATTATACTGCCG
>JAEYSH010000053.1 GCA_023434825.1 Methanobacteriota archaeon
ATTATGTGCAATCCTATCTCTAATCTTAGTCATTTCTTTAATTTTAACACTTAACCAATGCTCATCTGGAAAATAATGGCCAAAAACATCTTTATTATTCCTAATGATATTTTCTAAATCTTTAAAATCTAGATAAAATATCTCAGACTCTCCTCTTAAGCTTATCCATTTATTTTCTTCTTCATCTTTCATCCTAGATTTAATCTGACTTTTAGTTGTAGTTTTTACATGTATTTTATTGAAATATTCATCTCCAAATTTTTCCTTAGCTTTTTTTTCTATAAATAATCTCAAAGAATTTTCAATACAATACAAATAAAGATATGCTTGAGCCATTTCATTTCCTTTTTCTTTAATATCACTGGGTAAAAGTTCATCTATAATTTTTTCAGAAAAATTTGAAATATTTTCATCCATATTCATAAATGTTTTTTCAACTTTTTCTTGAACCAATAAAGGTGTAAATTCAATATATTTAATATCAAAGCCAATTTCAGGAGGCATAACTTCCCCACAGAATTTTGTTAATTTCTCTTCAATAGAATCTTGTTTAGTTAACCCTAATTTACTTATAGGGATTTGAAAATAAACTCCAGTAGTTAGTCCGTTCCATCTTACATTCGAATATGAACTAGATGCCTGGATTGTGCACTTACCCTCTTTAATTATGTTAAAAATCTCTTTTTCATCGTTATATTTGACATATTCAACCAAAGTGTTGAAATAATCCTCTTCATTAGGTTTTTCATAGGTAAAATCAGTTTCAAACATTTAACAACCTCTTAATTCAATTTTTACAATCTATTTTTGAGGACATTATGCCAAAATTGAAATAAGAAAATTTTATATAAACGATCCAACATAAAAACAACTGTCGAGGATGTAATATGTTGGTGGCATTTTTGCCCCTCATATTTATCTATTTTGTTTTTAAATCCAATATTTCACTTATTTTATTATATTAACTAAATAACTCTTAATTTTTAATAAATAAAATGAAAATTAAAAGATTTAGGGATTAAAATCTCTTTCTATCCCTTAATTCCTGCATCTTTCCAGGATTCCATCCACCTGATGCAGATTTGGATCTTCCAACCTGTTGAACGTATCCAGTTATCCTATCGTACCATTCAACTTCAGTTGTTTCTCCACATGCACCACAGTTATTCTGTAATCCTTTCATGAGTGTTTTACATTTAACACAGAAACTTAATGCTGAGCTGTAAGCCCAAAATCCAATATCTGATTTCCTTGCAATCTTATTTGTTAAACTCATGAGTGATTCTGGGTCTGAATATGATTCTCCCATAAATGCGTGGAAAATGTGGCCTCCAAGGGTCTTGGAGTGGTACTGCTCTTCGATTTTAATCTTTTCTGGGAGCAATACGTCAGAATTAACTGGCACGTGGGATGAATTGGTGTAATATGCGGTTTTATCATCACCATTTGCAATGATTTTATCCCTGCATTTTTCCATATCCAGCATTGCAAATCTGTAAGCTGTTGATTCTGCCGGTGTTTGGAGAACAGTCCATCTTAAACCAGTTTCTTCCTTCAACTCGTCAGTCCTACCGTTCATGTAGTCAAGTACTTTTAATCCAAATTTATTTGAATCTTTATCATCGAGACCAGCGCCAAATAAGGATAAAAGCATTTCATTTAGACCAACAAAACCAAAAGACATTGTTGAGTTATTTATTCTGTAATAAGTGTCATCACCATCTTCCTGTGAAAGGAATGGGAGTAAATTATAATTATTAAGACAGTTAAGTGCCTGCTCTCTTCTTATTTGTAAAACCTGTTCTCCAATGTGCATGAAGGAGTCAAGATATTCAAATATATCGTCTTCATCTTTGGAGTTGTAGGCCATTCTTGGAAGGTTTAATGTAACATATGCAAGGTTTCCTGTCCTGAAACAATCTTGTTCCCAGTCTCCAGTCCAATTATCACTAAGTGATGTTCTGCATCCCATATAATTGGCCATGTTTCCTCTGTAATCAGGTAACATGTTTACAAAGTAAGGAGAACCGTATTTAGCAGATAGTTCGTGTACTAACCTTAAATCTTCTTCAAATTCTGATTTGAAGACTTCTTTTCTTAAAACGTAAGGAGTGTTTGGGAAAAGGTGAGGTTTACCATCTGAATCTCCTTCAAGGAGTGTTTCAGTGAATGCGCGTTGTAGCATTCTTGTTTCTTCTTCAAAGTCGCCGTATGTTCCTACAAGCTGACCTCTTGGCCCATACGCTGGCACATCCTGTAAAAATTTAGGAACTGTAAATTCCAGGTTTATACTTGTAAATGGAACCTGTGAACCTCTTGCAGCGTAAGCCATGTTTAAGTTATAAATAAACATCTGCACTGCCTGTTTTACCTTTTCATATGGTAAACCAGCAGCAAATGGAGCTACAAATACATTCCATAAGCTCATTGATTGCCCACCGCTCATGTTCTGCTGAGCTGCAAGCATTATTTCTCCAGAGTGGTTCATTAATGTCTCAATATGATTTGGAGGGCCTGCTACTGATGTATGGTCTCCAGTACCATCCACTTTAAGTCCATTTTTTATAAAGAATCTCAAATCATGCTGTAAACAGTTTATTGGACGTCCAGCAAAGAACTCAAGATCATGTATGTGTATGTCTCCACCCATGTGCGCATCTGCATAATCATTTGGTAGAATGTGCAACAATGCGTACTGTTTTAGTGCTTCATCTGCAACATACTTGTGAACAGTCTCAGGATTATGAATCATATTTGCATTATCACGAGAGCCGTTTTGAATTAAGTTTGTGATGTTGTATACAGGGATACCAACCCTTGTATATTTACGTCTTAATGTTTCAAGACCGTGTTCTACAAGTTTAGTATTTACAATTTCCCTGATCATTGGGGCTGTGAGATATTCAACATCAAGCTTTTTAAGCTCTTTCCATGCATCATTAGCTATTTCCTCTGCAAGCTCAGGTGATGCATCAGTTTCTACAATAAGAGTCTTTTCAATCTTTGTCTTATCAAAAGGTTCTATTGTATCCCTTGTTGTCCTAACTTTCAATTGATTAGTCGCCAGATATTTATCAGCTATGCTATCATCAAATGTTTTAAGACAATTATAAACGAGCATTTTAATTTCAGCAGTGGAAATTCCATCATAGGCTGAAGTTGCTACAGACCATGCTATCTTTTCTGCAGCACCTAAAGGAGCGCCCACCATAATTACTGACCTTAAAATCTTCTCATGGTTAAATTTCTCATATATTCCGTTGTTCTTTAAAACGCATGTCTTTGCCTTTGTTGGCAGAGATGCTATATCATGAATGTCTTTCAATCACAAGCCCCCATTTCACATATAATATATATTTTTCAAATGATAATAAATTTTTCATATTTTATATTACCTATTTTCTCCAAACCACCTTAAATGAAAATTTCTATTTTCATTATTTGCAATTAACTTAATATATTTGTTTGGGTTATACCAAACTATTTTTACTAAATTCCAACTTGAGTCAATACCCCCAATTAATTATATTTTTATTAGACTTAAAGGAATACGTCCAGTGAACTTTGTTTTGATTTATCACTTTCAAATAATGAAGTTATACTCGACTCAATCAATTCAATACGTTGAACTAAATAAGTATCAATAGGATATTTACTGGCAAGTTCCTTTGATATTTCCAGATATTTTACCACTGAACCTTTAGATATGCTCAATATCAAATTTGAACCGCATACACATTCCCCACTAAGTGGAATCCTCCTATACTTCTTACCACACTTGGTGCATCTTACTTTCTGCCTGGAAAATGCCCTTGAATTCCCGGCCATGTCCGGCAAGAAATGAGATTGTAAAACACCTTCCACCACACCTTTCTGGTCAACAGCCCTTATTTTCTCAGCTAATTTAACCTGTCCTTCCACTTTTTCCTTCATTGTAGGAAGCATTTTGTATAAACATACTTTAGGGCCAGAATGTATACTTGAAGTGTTATGGGAGAACATAAGCCCCTGATACTGGTCTTCAGTTCCCAATCTTCTCTTTACATTGTCTATTAAATCAAGAACGTCAGATGGCTTGGCAAATTCCAGTGTTTTATAGTAAAATTCAAGTGGAATTGTTGGCATAGCATCAATATTATGAGATTCATCATCTATTTCCTCTGGATCTATCCTTGAAGAAAGAACCAATGGCGCATCCATTCTTCCGCCCCTTGAACTTGGGAGATAAACCTTTGAAAAGTTAATTAAAGCGTCTAATAGTAACATTACTGAATCTTCATCACTATCACAATTTCTTCTTTTTGCAGAATGGAAGAATGGGTGAGCATAACATGCAGCAGCCTTTGTAAACCCAACAATCCTACCTAAAACTCCTGCAGAAGTGTGTGGTGCCAATCCAACTATTAAATGCCCCACAAGCTCTTCTCTTTCTTTGATATTATAGAAAGGCTCTTCATGGTAGAAATTTTCCAACATATCATCTAAAAATTTAGAAACTCTAATAAGATAATCTGCGCAATTTTCTGAAATTACAACGTCCTGAATTTTAATTTCAATTATTTGATCATCACTTTCAATTTTATTTCCGTAACAATCATGAGTATATCCCATTTCAACCAATTTTTCAGGTTTTACTCCTATTTCACTTGGTATAAAATGAGTAATAGGTAAATCAGTAGAATCATGCCTGATTGTGGCATCCTTAAAGGTAAATACCTCATTTTTAGCCCTTAAAATTCCTTTTTCCAGAGGTTCGGGGAATTTCTCTTCAGAAATCATTCCAATAACCCCTTTTATTTCATCCATTTTACGGATACCCACATTTTTATAGGATTTTTTAAGTAAACTATCAAGATTGATTTTTTTCTTTCCAGCACCAGTGGGTATGGCTTTTGCTCCACAAATAGGACATTTAGCCTCGAATGAAGCTACTCCACATTCAGTACATTTGCATCTT
The DNA here is from genome assembly GCA_023434825.1 of Methanobacteriota archaeon. Taxonomy (GTDB): domain Archaea; phylum Methanobacteriota; class Methanobacteria; order Methanobacteriales; family Methanobacteriaceae; genus Methanobacterium_D. The sequence continues at coordinate 4,958 of JAEYSH010000053.1, forward strand.
GAAATTTCAACTGTAATGTTTCCTTTTTTAGCTGCATCAACTATATTACGCCTGTTTCCACCATAATTACCTATAGGAAATAAAGCATGAGGTGCGGGCTTCATCTTTCTTTCTTTTGTTTTTTCAGGTCTTCCAACCCTTGCACCAATATATGTTGGTGCTTTAGCCATTATTCGAACTTTAGAAACATCATTTAAAGCTTTTAATGTAACATTTTCATCTGATAATTCCATTTCATCTGCAATTGTGTTAATCAAAACAAAAGTGTGATCTTTATCAATTGTAACTTTACCATTCTCTACAGAGTGAGGAACTCCTAAAATTTCTAATATTCGTTTTGATGGCTCTATATCCAGTACCAAATCTTGATCTACTTTTGAATCATCGTAATACTTGTAAATCCAGTTTCTAAGATTATTTAAATCCTCAATTGAAACGTCATGGTAGAAATAAGTGTATTTTGGATGTAAAGGTACATTATACTTATTTGAAATCTCAAACAATTCTTTTGAATCCAAATTATGTAATGATTCTAAATCAAGAACATTTTCATCGTTAATATATTCATCAGAAGCTTCTAATTCTTTTTCCCACCATTCTTCACACCATGCAGATGGCAGTAAAAACTGGTTATTTCTTAAAAATTCACCGAATGCAACCAGTATATCGCCTAAAAATAGAATCTCTGTAACATCTTTTCTAATTTTTTTGGCCTGATCTATGGATTCAACCTTAACAACGCTTCCGTTCCTTAATTTAACAATTGGTCCTTCAATAGTATCGCAAGGAACAACACACATCCCTTTACCCGGCCTTTCAATCTTCATTTGAGTACCGACAGCAAGGAATTCAACTATTTCCATGGTTAGAGGACTTATACCCATTGCTGCAAGCCCGGAGTTTCTTGACCTTCCATATCTCAATCTGAATCCGCCTTTTGCTTGAGGATATGATAAAACAGGCCTTCCACCGATGATATCTCTCATATATTTATCATCTACTTTGGCCTTTTCTCCTTCATCGTCATCTGAGCTTTTACTACCTTTTGAATACTTTTCTAGCCAGTTCCAACCATCAATTTTTAGCTTAGCAGCATATTTCATGACTTTTGGAGCCTTCTGGATAACTCCTTCAGCTATAGCAAGAAGAGCACCTCCACGGATGTTATTGGTTTCAACACGTTCTAAATCCCTGTGTGAAACTTCAATTTTATCGGTAGGTTCTCCAGTTACTTCTACTGGAATACTCTGTATTGCCAGCCTAACTTCATCAGGTGATGGAGAGTACTGAAGATTGGTAACTTCAGATTCATAAAGCTCAACTTCTTCCACATATCTTTCAATTTCTCTTTCTGTAGGTTTATAAACATCAAGGTCAATTGAAAGTCTTATATAATCCCCAATTAATACTGCAAGAGCCGCTGCAGTTCCACCAGCACTTCGTATAGGGCCCGCGAAATAAACTGCAAGGTAATATCCTTTATCAAAGTTCTGTTTTATTCTAACCTTTGCAATTCCTTCAAGAGGTGCAGCTACAACTCCTTCTGTTAAAATTGCCAGAGCAGTCCTTAATGCCTGGTCAGATTTAGCTTCCAGAACCTCAATACTATCCTTCACGCCTTCCTGGTCCTGTGTTGATACAATTTCACTTGCTATTTGAAAGGCTGCTTCTTCTCTTGATGATTCTTCTTCTAATTTTTTAATTCTCTTTGCAATACCCTGAGGGCCAACTAATCCCTCTACACGCTCTGCTAAATCCTTAGCCAAAGGCACTTCAGGCTCCAATTCAATATCATGACCTTTAAGTCTTGCTTTTCTGGCCACAACATATGCTTTTTCTGTTTCTTCTTCTAAAGTTTCAAAGTAGCCCATATTATTACCTTATCTCGCTAAAAACTTGTGCTAAATAAAAATTATTTAGATTATTTTGTAGTAGTATATAAATGATTAGGATCAAGTTCGTTAAACATTTAAAAGGAAAAATTCGATCCCGCTAGTTATAATAGGTCTGGGTAGATTATAAACTTTGTGATGGGGCATTTATATATTCCTAAATTGTGTATAACTACTTATAAAGAGAGATTATTTATAAGCATATAAGAGGCATAATGCCCATTTTTCGATTATTTAAACACGATAAATATCCCACTAATAAAAATAATAAAATATAATTCCTTAAATATAATATATTTCACTAAATAATACTTATCAAACTATAAAAAGCCAATTAAAAGCATTTATAACCATATTTTAAGGCAGTTAGTACTCAAAAACCTGTTATATACACTAAAATTGAAAATAATTATAGATAAACTTATTAGTAATAAAATATGCATTAATAAATACATATTTAATAAATTACTTCTAAAAATCTTTGGATTTTTAGTATTATTTATTATATTAGGTGGCGATAATATAGCAGAACTTAAAAATAGACTTTTAAAACTAAAAGTTAACAAAAAATCTATTTGGGCATCGTTTATTCTTTTTGTCTTTTTAATAAGCGTTATACCTGTAAGTGCAGAAGCTACTGCCAATGAAACAGCTAACTCAACCCCATGCTCTACCTACACTTTTGAAAGAGGTATTAAGGGAGATGTAAATCAAAACCCAGAAATAAGAAACAACGTTCCTAAAACAGACTTTTCAAATCAAATAATTGAAATGCAAAAACAGGGATCAACAATAGTTCAATTCGGAAACGGAACCGGTAACAAACTTTTAATCTGGTCAGGAATTCATGGTAATGAAGAAGAAGCGAACATAGCTACAATGAAATACATTGAATATTTAAAAGAATATTCAAAAACTAATGCTCTTGATGGTACCCTATACATCGTTCCATTTGCAATTCCCAGAGACACTGCGATGAATTCAAGAGATTTCGGACCAATAGCTTACACTTATACTGATTGGGTTCCTTATAAAAAAGGATGGCAAAGAAAAGCAGTTACTAAATGGTATAAAAAAAGTTACAGATATAAAGGGAAACGATACTACAAATGGGTCGCTAAAACAACTTATAAACGGTATTATGGATGGCTTTACAAACCAGTGACAAAAACAGGATATAGATATGAAGATCCAAACAGAATAGCTAATATACCAAATACTCCTGGTTGGAACGCTGTTGAATTTGCAAGAATTAAAGGAATTGACCACATTCTTGATGTGCATTCAGGTGGAGGATTAACAGATTATGCAAATGGCGTTATCTATGCTACTCCGGGCTGGAGTGAAGAGACCAAATGGGGTAACTACATTACTAGTCAGACCGGTGCTCCTGTCGAATATGGATATGGAGAACCAGGAATGGTTCGAATACAGGGACATAACTATGGAATAAACACCATAACATTGGAAGTAGAAAGAGATAAAGGAGATACCTATTACTGGGCTAATAAAGAATATAATATGATAACAGCAGCTTGCCAATACCTTTTCTCTGCATTAAAATAAATGTTAATGATAAATTTTTTTCTTTTTTTTTCTTTTTTATAAGATTATGTAAAATTATTTACAAAACATAAAAAAATTTTAAATATAATGATTAAATTAATTATACATAATATATCAATTTAATTAAAAAAATAAAATTCAATTTTATATTAATTTAAATGGTGATTTTATGGCAAAAAAAGATAGAAGAGAGCTTCCAGCAAGTGGAGCAGGTCTTGTAAGATATTTTGAAGAAGAAACAAGAGGACCTAAATTATCACCGGAACAGGTAGTAATAGGGACTGTAATTCTTGCAGTTATTTGTTTAGCTCTGCGCTTTACACAATAAGCGCTATGACTTTTTCTTCTAAATATACTTTATAAATAATTAATTCAAATAAATATACATATTAAAGTCAGAATACATTATTCTGTATAATTAACTTATTTTAAAGGAGATAAATATGGCAATTCACCCCATAGAGTTTAGATACGGTACAAAAGAGATGCGTGCAGTTTGGGATACTGAAAACAAGCTTCAAAAAATGCTAGAAGTAGAAGGAGCCCTTGCAAAAGCAGAAGCATCATTAAATTTAATTCCCCAGGAAGCTGCTGAAGAGATAAGCAGTAAGGCAAGCACAAAATATGTTACAGTTGAAAGAGTAAATGAAATTGAAAGACAAACCAATCACGATATTGCTTCAATGGTAAAAGCCCTTTCAGAAGTCTGTGAAGGCGATGCAGGAGAATATGTACATTTTGGAGCTACTTCCAACGATATTATTGATACATCCCAATCACTTCTTTTTAAAGATTCCATATCTATTTTAAGAGGAAGACTTTCAGAACTTGCAAAAGTTCTCTTAAAACTTGCAGAAGAGCACATAAATACTGTTTGTATTGGAAGAACACACGGACAGCATGCACTTCCAACTACTTATGGAATGAAATTTGCATTGTGGGCTGATGAAATCCACAGACAGATTGAAAGGCTTAACCAGTGCGAAGAAAGATTATGTGTTGGAATGGTTACAGGCGCAGTTGGAACAATTGCAGCTCTTGGAGAGGAAGGATTAGACGTTCATAAAAAAACCTCAGAAATTCTAGGTCTTAATCCAGTTTTAATTTCCAATCAGGTTTTACAAAGGGACAATCATGCTGAATTTATAATGGATCTTGCAAATACTGCCAGTACACTGGACAAGATCGCTGTAGAAATTAGGAACCTTCAGAGAACTGAACTTAAAGAGCTTGGTGAAAGCTTTGATGCTGAAAAGCAGGTGGGAAGCAGTACAATGCCGCATAAAATGAATCCCATCACTGCTGAAAGGATTAGCGGCGTATCCAGAGTGATTCGTGCTTATGTTATTCCTGCACTTGAAAATAACCCATTATGGCATGAAAGAGACCTAACCAATTCTTCATGTGAAAGAATCATTCTACCTGAAGCTTGTATTCTAACAGATTACATAATAACTTTAACTTTAAAAGTGCTTAATAATCTTGTTTTCTATCCCGAAAACATTGAAAAAGACTTAAATATCACAAATGGACTTATTATGGCTGAAAGGTTCATGGCAGAACTTACAAGAAAAGGAATGGGAAGGCAAACCGCATACGGAATTGTTAGAAAATGCTCAATTACAGCCAATAAAGAAAATAAAGGGCTTGTAGATGTTGTTTTAGGAGATAATGAAATTAGAGAGTACTTATCTGAACAGGAAATTAGAGATATTATGAATCCTCATACATACATTGGTTCTTCTGTCCAGATAGTAAATAAAGTCATTGAATCTTCAAAAGAATGGTTTTAAACCCTCAAATTTTTTTATTTTAATTAGATATTTAACGCTTTTTTAAAGTTTTATATAATAGTTTAAAGATTATAAACTCTTTATTCTGCTTAATAACCTATTTTTTTAATATAAAAAAAAATATATTTTTTAGATTCCATTATCGAATTATAAATCTTTGAGGTGAAAAAATGGGAGAAATTAGAGAGATAAAATCTGTGCCAGTTATACCATTTACACTGATTACAGGATCTGTTCTGGCAGTTTTGACATTCATATGGACAATATTAATCGCCCTATTTGGGATTTCATCCCTTGCATTTATACCCGTTCAAAATATGAGCAATTAGGTAGCATAATAGGAGCTATATTATTAGTCTTTGTAGGGACTATAATGGCATTTATAGTTGGATTTATCATTTATGCCCTCGCTGCCATAATATATAACTTACTAACACCAAAAATCGGTGGGATCAATTTAGAACTTGATTAATTTATTTATTTAACTCTAAAATCCTTATTTTCTGTCCCGCGTAAATTTATAGAATTTCTGCAGGATTAAAACTTAATTTTTTATTAATTCTAGTTGTAACTAACAGATTAACAGACATTTTAATCCAAAATTCAATAAGAAAAAATTATATACCTAAAAATACAATTTATTATGGGATTAACAATTATAAAAGGAGGTGAAAAAATGGCAGATGTAAAAGAAATAAGGAAAATCAAAATAAAACCTATCACTTTAATGTCTTCTACAATTTCAGCAGTGCTTGCTTTCATAGGTGCAATAATATTTGCATTAGCTATTGGAGTTGTATCAATGTTCCTTCCACCACAGCTTGCACCATTAGGTAGCGCTTTAGCTGGTTTTGGAATAACAGCAATAATCGCTTATCCAATCTTAACATTCTTAATAGGTCTTTCTACAGTATTCTTATCGGTTCTTCTTTACAACATGCTGGTTCCAAGAGTTGGCGGAGTAAAATTAGCCATGGATGGAAACAATGTAGCAGCCCTACCGATTGTACCATTTGCATTGATTTTGTCAATTATTATGGCAATATGGACATTCATAATCGGATTATTAATCACAACTGCACTTTTACCATTAACCAGCGCAATAGGTACAGCAATACCAATGATCGCTAATGCAACAAACGGAACAGCAACAGGAGCAGGTTTTGGAGCTTTAGTAGCATTTGGAGCAGTTTTCTTCATTATCATTCTACCAATACTAGTATTCATATTCGGATTCATCGGACATGCACTATTTGCAGTATTCTACAATTACATAGCCACAAGAGCAGCTAAAATACAATTAAACTTCGAAGCATTAACCGAAGGATGGTTTAAATTAATAGACATACCAATAGTACCAGCAGCGCTTGCATTAGCTGTAATATCAGCGATCTTTGCATTCCTTAACGGTCTCTTGAACTTGTTTGCATTTTCAGACATTACAGCAGGAATCATAAGTCTAATTGTTACAACTATAGGTAATTTTATATGGACATTCATAATAGTTGCAATAGCAGTGTTCTTATACAACTTCCTGGCACCAAGAATTGGAGCAATAAAACTAGCACTTGAATAATTTTAAAACCCTCACGGGTTTTTTTAATTTTTAAATAGAAATAAATGTTTTAATTAATTACAATTTAATGTAATTTTTACTGAAAATCACGCCAAAACTAAAATACAATAATATTTAATTTTACAACTGCAAATTATTTAAAATCACGAAATTATAATTGTTTCTAGCGCTGCAAAAACTGAATAAATCTTCTTTTTGGGTCTTATTTCTCAAATTAATAAAGTCATACTGACTGTTTACTCTATAATCATTTTAAAATAATTATTTAAAATTTTGCTTAAAAATGGAAAATTTAATATGTTATCCCTACATAATAATAAATATATTAAAAAAAGTAATATCGTGGTGATAAATTGGTTGATAGAATAGAAGAAACAAATATTCGCGGCGCTGGAGAAGGCGCTGTAAGGCGAGAAATAAGAAAAATTCCAATAGTGCCATTTGCATTGATTACGGCTATTATTATGCTTATATGGGCTATAATCCTGGCTATAGTAGCAGCAATATTAGGTGCAGCAGTTTTATCTATGGTTCCTTTCCCTATAAATGCAGGTCAAGCTGCAACTGGAGGAATAGTGGGCATAATTATATCCCTAATACTGGTGTTTATCGGTACATTCATTTTTAATGCAGTTGTTGCAGCGCTTTATAACGCTCTAGCACCAAGAATTGGTGGAATCAGAGTAGATCTCTGGTAAAAAGAATTTTTTTAATTTTCAATTTTTTTTTTAATTCTAGCTTAAGCTATCTAAACTATTTCTAAAGATTTAAATAAAAAGAATTAAAGAATTGACTATTACTAAACTATTTTGTGATTTCATGGAATTAAAAAGTATAAAATGCAGAAAAATCTCAAAAGGACATGTTAAAGGTGAAGTTTTAATCACCAAGGATCCATTAAGCTTTCTTGGAGGAGTAGATCCATATACCGGCGTAGTGATTGATCAGGGACATGAACTTTACGGTGAAAACATAAGTGATAAAATTCTTGTAATTCCATCTGGAAAAGGGTCCACAGTTGGTTCCTATGTTATATTCCAGATGGCTAAAAGTAAAACGGCCCCAAAGGCAATAATTTCTATTAAAGCAGAGCCGATTATTGCTACTGGTGCTATAATGGCAGATATACCAATGGTACACGAGCCCGATGCCCCTATTCTAAATATTTTGAAGAAAGGAGACATAATTGAAGTAGATGCAGATAATGAAATAATCATACTGCTAAATAGTTAATTTTTTAAAATAAAAAATTAGATTTAAAGAAAATAAAAAATTAAGTTAGTTTTTAGTAATCCTCGTAATAGTAGTCCCTTTGACCTGAAGATTGTACATATTCCCCTATAGCGCCACCAATAGCGGATAAAACGCCGCCTATTAGCATTGCAAGTATTGTTAGGAATATGACCATGATTGCGCCTATAGCACCAATTGCTAGCCCTAACCCTGAAAGCAGAATAGCTACAACTCCTGCCACGATTCCTACCCCAAATAGAGATAGAATTCCAATCAAAAGTCCGCCTAAAACTCCTGCTAAAGCTCCGTGGATTAAACCACTTTCATGTTCATCTTTAAGCAAATATGTTGTTACAAAACCACCTATAATCGGCCCCAAAAAGAATAACGGGAAGAAAATAAGGGCCAAAACAATGGTTAAAGCTCCATTTACAATTGCACCAATGGCAACTGCTATCCAGTCTGTCATTTTTTTTCACCTCATTCTTGAGTCGGATATCATTATATTTTTAATTATTAAAATACTTATTCTGTAAATTAAAAGAGATGAAAAAACAGTGCAAAATTAAATTAATTGTTATTTAGAGTTTCATCTTTAATAATTCTTTTTTCAAGGTAATATCCGATTAATCCACCAAAAACACCGAGAATTAATCCAATAACAATATCAACTGCTCCAAAAATTATGAAACTCATGAGATCTATTCCATTTTGCCCCGAATTTTTAATTACAAACTCTACTGCAAAAGCAATTATTATAGCTATTAACGCTGCTAAACTTCCTACTAATGCCCCGTTTAAGATAGCATCCTTATAATTTTCTGCGGCAATATAAGCAACTAAAATTCCTCCTAGTATAGGGGCTAAAAATCCTATTTGCCATATAAAAATACTGGCGATGTAAATTATTAAGGCTGCTGTAAATCCTAGTGCAAATGCCTTTATATTAAAATTCATTTAAATCACCGTTTATATCCTAAATTGCCAAAATAAAAAAAATAAAAAAAATTGGTTAAAATTAGCATTTATCGTTATAATCGAAATTATGCTTCGGCTTCTGCGCCACCTTGTCCTTTAATAAGGACTCCTATAGCTCCACCAATAGCACCTATAATTGCGTCAATGATAATAGCTACGATTAATACTATTAATCCTGCTGCTGCACCTGCTGCTCCAAGTAAAGCACCTAAACCAATCATTAATATTAATCCGCCGATGATACCTCCAATAACTCCTACAAGAGCTCCATGGATTGCACCATTCATGTAATCTCCGCCAACAGTGTAACCAACGTAAATAGTTGCTAATAAGTATCCGATGTAACCGCCCCATTCTCCAAGAATCATTCCTAGAATTATTGACAGGATAATTGCTAAAACAAAACCAATTATAACTGGTGTCCATTTAACTTCTACCACTTTTTCACCCCCTTCTTATGTCAGTTAACACTTAATATAGTGGTTAAGTTAATAAATTTTTCTTTTTAAGTTTTAGCTCTTAAATCCACTAAATAATCCAGTAATTATCCCTAAAGACAAAATTTAGAAAAATAAAGAATACTTAAAAATAAATTGATATGAAAATAAATGAAATTCACAAATTAATATTATAAATAAAAATTAATATTATCTTTTAGATAGCATAGACCCTATAGCCCCGCCAATTATACCTAAAATAATATCTATTAAAATATTAATTGATAACCCAACAATTTCCTCTCTTATTATGAAAAATCCGCCTATTATAACTAAAACAATAATAGCAATCAAAGCTCCGATTATACCAATAATAGCCCCGTGAAATGCCCCATTTACTATATTTTTATTTAAAACGTATCCCACGATTATTGTTGATATTATAATACTTAAATATGAACCTAATTCACCAATAAATGGATTTAATATTAATGCAAATATTATAACCAGAATAAAACCAAAAAGTATTGCTTTCAAGTTAATTTTCATATTTTCACGCTTAAGAGTTTAATAAATCATTTAATTTTTACTCTTAATAAAAATGACTGCTTTAGCTTAATAAGCGAAGTATTAATAAACTCTATATTATTTATAGAAAAAAAAGTGATTTGTAATCTAAAAATTTGAAAAATAGAATAAATAAATTGATTTTTAATTTACATTTTTCTACCAGTTATTAAAGAACCTATAGCACCTCCAATTGCACCTAAAATTATATCTACTATCCATGCAATTATCAGTGCAACACCAAGTACAGTTCCGGCTAAACCAAAGGAAGTACCTATTAACAATCCAAGTATCAAAGCTATTATTCCACCTAAAAGACCTGCTATCGCACCGTGAACTAATCCATTCATTATGTCGCCGCCGACCATATATCCAACTACTAAACCGGCAATTATTACTGCAATCATAGGGCCATATATAGGAGAGAACAACCCGAAAATAAATGCAAGCACTATTGCAATTATAGCACCGACAACTATTGCCGTCCAGTTTACAACTACTGCCATAAATTTCACCTCATATTATTAACTTATTTTATATTTTTATTACGCATTATTAATATAACTTTCCATTTTTAAACAGAAATTAAAAAATATACCCTAAAATAACTTATATTATTAAAAAAATGATCATCAGATATTAGTACTAATTAAAAAAGTTAAAAAATAATACTAAATTCAGTACCATTTGTTTCATTCAGCTCAATTCTACCTTTAAGCTGGTTTACTAATTTATTTACTAACCTTAAACCTGAAGTTTTGGGATTTTCAAGTTTAGATTTGTTTGATATTCCAATTCCATTATCTGCAACCTTAAGTATAGTATTTTTATCACTATGGTACAATTTAATAAGTATTTTACCTTCACCCTCTAAAAACGCATGTTTAATAGAATTAGTCAGAAGTTCATTGATTATTAAGCCACAAGGGATTGCTATATCAATATCTAATGGTATTCCTTCAATATCCATTTCTAGTTTGATTAAGCGAGGTTCAACAGAATAAAAATCAAAAATATAATCAGCTAACTTCCTTATATAACATGCAAAATCAATCATTGCAAAATCTTCTGAGTTGTACAACATCTCATTAATGAGTTCAACAGCTTTTGCCCGGGTTTGAATCTCTTGATTGAATTCTTCCTGATTTTTAAAGCCATTTTGATAATATTCCCCATCGATGATATTTATAATAATCTGCAAACTGTTTTGTATTCTTTCCTGTATTTCATCAATTAATATCTTTTTTTCCTCAAGCGAAGCTCTAATTTCTTCTTCAGCAAGTTTGCGCTCATTAATTTCCCTTACAAGTTGTTTATTTGCTTTTTTTAAGCCTAATGTCCTTTTCTCCACCAGTTCTTCCAGATGATTTCTGTGCTTTTTTAGTTCCTCTTCTATCTGTTTTCTTTCAATGGCGTAAAAAATAGAACGTACAAGTAATCTCCCCTCAACTTCCCCTTTCATAAGATAATCCTGAGCACCTTCGTGTACAGCCTCAATTGCAACTTTTTCATCTGCTGCACCGCTGAATATTACAATAGGTAATTCTGGAGTAGTTTTTTGCGCTTTAAAGAAAGTATTTATTCCAAAACTATCAGGTAAATTAAGATCAAGTAATAAAACATCGAATTCATTCTCTTTAATGTATTCTAATCCCTCATTTAAACTTTCAGCATGTTTCAAATTAAAACCAAAATTATTAGCATCTTTAAGCATTTCCTGTATGATTCTTACATCACTATAACTGTCTTCTATCATTAAAATTCGGGTAACTTCACTCATTCTGTTAAACTCCTGCAGATGTAAGGCATAGTATTATAAATATTATAGTTTCACCTTTTCAGATAGCTTTAAATAGTAATCAAACAGCCTATTTCCCCATTCAATAGCTTCAGGGTCTTTACTTATTAAATATTTATGTAAATCGTAAATTCCATCCGTTGAAAATAATCCTAATGCAATAAAAGTGTCAGTTACTGTAAATGACATTTTAGCATTACCATTTATTTCCCATAATTTAAAATCTTTTTCTAAAAGTGCATTTTTTAAATTTTCTCTACCTTTTATCTCTATCCATTTATCAAGTATTTCTGAAGTTAAAATAAGCTGAAGAGAACCTTTTTCAAGTGTTTCTTCAAATGACTCAATTTTTTGAGGAAGTAAAACTGAAGAAATATATTTAACATCAACTGAATCTTGAATAAGTTCAGCATGGACTGAATGAGGCTTCATAACATCTGTGGGCGTAGATTCCACTATACATGAGTTTTTTAAACTTCCAATATTTTCCAGTAAATATTCGGGTATGGGAGATATCTCATGCTTTAAAAATATCTTTTCAAGTTCTCCCAGAGATGTAGAAACCTTTATTAAGTTAATTAAATTCAAAGCAACTATTTTCCCTGTTTGAGAGAGTGAGTATCCCCCAGAATGTTTAAAAATTAGATTTTTTTCTTCCAGTTGACTCATTCCATGCAATATGGTAGATGAATTAAGCTTTGTTTCTTCTTTTAGATCACTTAAATTTTTTAAGCCATCATTTAGGACAATGATAATCTTTGTTCTGACATCAGAAGCTGTAAGAAACTTTAAATCATCCCTTACATTTTCATACATTTTTAAAATTTCATTGGACATAGTTTAACCTTTGAATCTTAATATTATAATGTATAATATACTTTTAATTAAATTCAAACATTTATTTAATTAATTTAAACCCCGCATTTGAAATGAATTGGAATGATTTTGAATATAAAGAACTCTTCAACTAATAAAGATATTACTGAATTTTAAATACACAGTTAAACTTTTGTAAGTTTTATTTATTATTTTTTATGATTTTATTCTCTAAGACAGATTTTAACATAACTCAAAAAAATTGCATATTTAATCATAATACTAATTTTAAGATAATTTTAAGCTATTTAATTTAAATTCACTCAAAAAATAGTTAATTATGATATTACTTATAAACAATATAATAATAACAATCTATGTCTGATTAAATGAAAGAAATAAAAAAGAAAATTTTTGAAAAAAAACAAAATCTATTATTTAATGGGTTATTGCCCCTAAAAACCAGTATAAGAGCCGAGATAGTCGCAGGCATAATACTGGCAGCAATAGGCATACCTGAAGTTATGGGATATGCTAAAATAGCTGGAATGCCAATTATCACTGGACTTTATACTATTTTAATCCCATTAGTCCTCTTTGCTATTTTTTGCTCTTCTCGTCATTTAATTGTAGGTGCAGATTCTGCAACTGCCGCTATTTTAATCAGTACTATAGCTCCTCTAGCTGCAATTGGAAGTCCAAATTATGTTTCAATAGTCTGTTCAGTTACATTATTATGTGGATTACTCCTTTTAATAGCCAGAATATTCAAATTAGGATTTATAGGCGATTTTATGTCCCGAACAGTACTGGTAGGTTTTTTAACTGGAGTTGGAATCCAGATAGCAATAACACAGATTCCAAATATGTTTGGATTATCTGGCGGAGGAGGAGAAAGTACAATAACTAAATTAGCTTATTTTATCATGCATTTAGGGGAAATTAACTTAGCGACTCTTTTTTTATCTATTATAATTATAATTACAATTTTAGGATTTAGACATGTTTCTCCAAAATTTCCAGGTGCATTAATTGTAGTTGTAGGTACAATTGTCATTAGTTATTTCTTTAATCTATCAAAAATAGGCATATCTATAGTGGGGAACGTTCCAAGTGGTCTTCCTTCAATTATTTTCCCATATTTAACTGTGAGTGATTTTACAACCATTTTAATAGCATCAGGTGCTTGCTTTATCGTAATAATAGCTCAAAGTGCAGCAACTTCCAGAGCGTATGCATTTCAGTATTCAGAAGAAGTAGATGAAAATAAGGACATTTTTGGCCTTGCACTTGCAAATGGTATAGCCGGATTAACAGGCGCATTTGTGGTTAATGGAAGCCCTACAAAAACAGAGATAGTAGATAGTGCTGGAAGTCGTAACCAGTTATCTTCACTTGTAACGGCGTTTGTAGTTTTAATTGTTCTTTTATTTTTCACTAATCACATATCATTTCTTCCAAATGCAACTCTAGCCAGTATTGTATTTTTAATTGGCCTTCAAATGGTAAATATTAAAAGTTTAAATGATATTCGAGGCAAAATGAAGTCAGAATATTATTTAGCCATTATTACTGCCCTTACTGTTATTTTAATTAGTGTGATATGGGGCATAATCTTATCTATAATTCTATCAATGCTTTTGCATTTAAGCCATAGTTATAAAGCAGTAAATAGTATGCTAATACAAAATAAAGAGGGTAAATGGATTTTTGATCCAATTAAATATGGTGAATCAACAAAAAAAGGAATTATAATATACCGATTTAATCGGGATTTGTACTATGCCAACTCAGATTTATTACGTCATCAAGTGATTAAACTAGTGAAAAAGTCTGATAAATCCCTAAAATGGTTTGTATTAGATGCAGGAGGTTTTGAAGCAATTGACTATACTTCTGGAGAAATGTTAAAGGATTTGCATAATGAATTAGCAAAAAGGAATGTCAAATTTGTAATTACAACCAGTATACCTCAACTTAGAGATCAATTTGACTCATTAGGATTAACTAAAATTATAGGCGAAGAAAATATCTATGTTACCGCTCGTGAGGCACTTGAAACTTTCGATAAGGGAAATTAGTTACTAAAATTGTACATTAATCAAAATAAAAAAATACAAATTAAATAATATTTATATAAAGAAATGATTATTAGCCTACAGTTTAAGGACGGTTACAAAATGTCATACACTCTTATCTATAATGGAACATTAATCGATGGAAATGGTGGAGAATCAACTCCAAATGCTGCTGTTTTAATCAAAAACAATAAAATTATTGACGTTGGGACTGAAGATTCAATTAAAATACCAGAAGAAAAAATAAAAAGAATTGATGCACATGGAATGTTTATTCTACCGGGTTTTATTGACTCTCATGTTCATATAATGGCCAATGGTTTTAAATTTGAAGATACGATGTATGATCCGCTCTCATTTTACTTTTATAAAGGTGCTTATAACTTAAATAAAACTATAAATGCGGGAATTACTACTGTTAGGGATGCAGGACTTGCAGATATAGGAATTAAAATGGCTGTTGACGAAGGTTTAATTACTGGACCACGATTGCTCATTAGTGTAATGCCATTATCTACAAGTGGGGGTCATTTTGACTTAAATTTAAATTCAGGCTTCAATATGCGAGTTTCTTATCCGGGGCTTCCAGAAAACATTGGCGATGGAGAAGCAGAAGTTCGGAAAAGAGTTAGAGAAATGCTTCGCGCAGGAGCAGATTTTATCAAACTAAGTACTACTGGAGGAGTTATGAGTGCCAATGACGGTCCAAAAGATATCCAGTACACAGTTGAAGAACTTAAAGTAGTTGTCCATGAAGCAAAATGTCATGGAGATAAAAAGGTAATGGTGCATGCACACGGGGCAGAAGGAATTAAAAACGCTTTAAAAGCAGGTGTTTATTCAATAGAACATGGATCTTGTCTGGATGATGAGGCAATTCAGATGATGATCCATCAGGGAACTTACCTTATACCTACATTCGTTGTAATGAAAAATAACAAGAAATTCGCTGAAGCCGGAGAATTACCAGAATACAGCACTAAACAGGCCATAGAAATAGTAGATATCCATGAAAAAAATATTAAAAAAGCTTATAATGCTGGAGTAAAAATTGTTATGGGTTCTGATTGCGGTGTTGTACCTCATGGGCTTAATTTAGAAGAATTAGGAAATTTATGTGACATTGGCATGAGCCCAATTGAAGCCATTATGGCTGGAACCAAAAATGCGGCAATATTCCTTGGAATTGATGATAAAATTGGCACAATTGAATCCGGGAAGCTTGCAGACATTGTAATCAGCAAAAAAGATCCAATTGCCAACATAAAGTCTCTTGGAAATCCAGAAAACATTATGCTTGTAATGAAAGAAGGAAAAATCGTTAAAGACATCAGAAATTAATTTCAAACCATTTTTTATTTAAATATCCGTTACTTCTTTTTATGAATTTTTAATAATAATACCAAAATTATTATGCAATTAAATTCATAATTTAATCATGATTAGGGGGAATTTTAATTAATCATGAACATTCTGAGCATGAAATGAAGCATGTAGATCATGAAAATAAAGGCAAATGTATTGTTTGCGGTCAGCAAATGAAAGAAGAACACAGAATGCATGGTGAACATGTTCATTCCGGAATGCTTGAAGACCTAAAAAAACGATTCATAATATCTGTAATTATCACAGTACCTATTCTTCTTTTATCTCCGCTAATTCAAGAAGTTTTTGGGCTTCAATTTCTAAAATTTCCAGGAGATTCATTTGTATTATTTATTTTATCTTCAATTGTATATTTTTACGGCGGTTATCCATTTTTTAAAGGATTTTTTAACCAGATTAAATCCAGAACTCCTGGAATGGATATCTTAATTACAGTTGCAATTACCACTGCCTATTTATACAGCAGCGCCGTTGTTTTCGGCCTTATGGGTGAAGTATTTTTCTGGGAACTTGCAACCTTAATTGACATTATGTTTATTGGCCACTGGCTGGAGATGCGGTCAGTAATGGGAGCTTCAAGAGCGCTTGAAGAGCTTGTTAAGCTCATGCCCTCAAGTGCACATAAAATTGTGCATGAAAGACATACAGAAGATGTTCCACTTAATGAATTGAATGTAGGAGATAAAGTACTCATTAAACCGGGAGAAAAAGTTCCTGTAGATGGAGAAATTATATATGGAAGTACTTCCATTGACGAATCAATGCTTACAGGCGAATCAGAACCTGTTTTTAAAGAAGCTGGTGCAGAAGTTATTGGGGGATCTATTAATGGTGATGGATC
>JAEYSH010000075.1 GCA_023434825.1 Methanobacteriota archaeon
TAAAAACTCTCTGCATCTGACCTCCAGAAAGTTCACTTATCTGCCTATCCTTAAATTTAAGCATTTTAACTTCTTTTAATGCTTTTACTACTGCATTTTTATCCTCAGCATTATATTTTTTTAATAATCCATTATATCGACCCATCAATATTACATCAAAGACATTAATTGGAAAAGAAAGATCAAAATAGCTTTTTTGAGGGAGATATCCTATTAATTTTAATGCATTAGCGTGATTTTTCCCTAATATTTTTATTTTCCCGCTTTCTGGTTTTATGAGGCCTAAAATAGTTTTTAAAAGTGTACTTTTTCCACCGCCATTTGGCCCTATAATCGCTAGAAAATCATTTTTATTCACAACTAAGTTTATATTTTCTAAAATAGTATGATTATCAAATCTAACATTTATATTATCTAATTCAAGAACTTTAGAAACCATAATAATCACAATTAGTTATTAGATAGAGCATTTCTAAACGCTTCTGCAACTTTTTTTAGATTTTCCAGATAATTTTTATCCATATCATCTATTGTTACTATTTTACCCCCAATTTCAGTTGCTACGCTTTCAGCACTTTTATTGCTAAATTGAGGGGAGATAAAAATTATTTTAATGTTATCCCTCTTTGCTTGGTCAATTAAATCTGTCATTCCTTGGGGAGTGGGTTCTTTCCCGTTCTTTTCAATTGATATTTGTGTAAGCCCATAATCTCTACAGAAATAAGCCCATGCTGGATGATAAACAAGTATTTTACGGTTAATATCTCCTTTTAATGTTTCATTAATTTTTTTATCTTCATTATCCAGTTCCTGCAAATATTTATCTTTATTAGATTTATAATAATCTTTATTTGAAGGATCTAATTGGATAAGGCCCTGATAAATATTTTCAACCATTATTTTAGCATTTTTAGGTGAAACCCACACATGAGTATCATATTGATTTTCATCTGCATCCCCATCGTTATCCTGATTAGGCATAAAGGTTATTCCATTAGAACAATTTACAATAATCATATTTTTATTACTATCTTTTAGCTTATCCATCCAAACTGTTTCAAATTCTATTCCAGAACCTACCTGGGCGTACATTTTTGCATTACTTACTTCTTTAAGTTGTTCAGGTAATGGTTCGTAAGTATGAGGATTTGCTCCTGCTGGAACCATAGTTGTTACTTCGACTTTATCACCCCCAACTTTTTCAACAAATTCGGCTTGTGGAGGTATACTAACCACTACATCAATTTTATCAGAACTATTAGAACTTAACTGGGACTGGGAAGCAGAATAAATAAACATTCCTGCGACTACTAAAAACAAAATCAATATTGTAATGATTAAAATCCTTCTTATTTCCATAGGAACACCTAATGTGAATAAAAATCATTTATAACTTATTATAAGTACTTATTAATATTTAAACATTTTGTTAATAAAATTTATTAAAACACTTATATAACCTTATTAAATATTATATTATATTCCAAAAATCATATTGAACATCCAAGAATAGATACAAATTTTTTATTCTTTATAAAGAATGCTAAGGAGATTAATCATGCCAATTGTTAGTATTTCTTTAAATGAAAAATTACTGGAAGAAATAGATAGATTAAAAGATGAAATAGGATATTCTGGCAGATCCGATGTAATTAGATCAAGCGCAAGAATGTTAATAGCTGATAATAAAGAAAAAGAAAATCTGACTGGAAACATTAATTCAATACTGATATTAATCCATAATCAAGAAGCTGAAGATAAGGTTACCGAAATAAAACATGACTTTGAAGATATTGTAAACACCCAGATCCACAGCCATCTTAAAGAACATAAATGCATGGAAATATTTATTTTAGAAGGAAATGCTGCCAGAATAAAAGAATTATCCCGAATGTTTCAAATTAGTCGTAAAATTGATTATGTTAAGTTAATTGTTGTATGATAAAATTGGAAAAAGTAATACTTTTTTAATAATTTTGACATAAAATTCAAGTGTAAAAAACGACAAATTTTTATTATCGTACTACTAATAAATGAAACTTAAAAAAAATTTATAATTATCCAAAATAACTGGTGCATTTAATTAAAATAATTAATTTTCATTTAAAAAATAAATAAGGGGATTTTTAATCCCAATAAGTTCTTATTTTTTTGGTCTTACAAATCCAAGTCCTACTAACAATACAGCTAATATTAAAGCTACAAGTGGCATTCCTGTGTTTTGCATTCCGATTGTGTTACTTGCTGCGTTTACTGGTTCAGGTTCGCCTCCTGCTGCTTGGACTGTTACAGCTGAAATCACTACTGGTTGGCCAGTACAGGTACCTGATGTAATATCTGAGTTTATTACAAATGATCCTGCACGTAAAACTTTAACATTTAACCATAGATATGGATCGCCAACAGGCACGTTACCAAGGTTCCAGGTTAAAGTCCTTGTAGCAGCATCGTATGTGTATGTTCCAACATCTACGTTAGCGCTGACAAATTCTAAACCGTCAGGTATCACAAATTGCATAACCACATTATCAGCAGTATCAGGTCCATTATTACCTAATTTATAAGTTAAAGTAGTAGTGCCACCTATTGTTGTGCTGACGTTTGTAGGTGTGACATTTACGTACAAATTACATTTTTTGACGTAAATAGTTGCAGAAGCTTCCTGTGATTCTTTATTACACTCATCCTGTGTTTCTGTCACGTTGTTTGTAATGTTTGTACCTGCCATTGCTTGGGTGATTAGTCCACTTATGGTTAATGTAGCATTTGTACCATTTGTAAGGTTTCCCACATACCATACTCCGCCAACAACATATCCTTGACTTGGTGTACCTGCTGTAAACCCTGCAGGTAATACATCAGTAACCACAACATTATGTGCTGTGTTAGGTCCGTTATTGTGAAGTTTTATGGTAAATACACCAGTTTGTCCAACGTTCAGAGGTCCATTACCAGTTTTCTCTATAGTAACATTGGCTTTTGGAACATAGAATGAAGAACTTGCACGACCAACATAATCCCAAGATCCATAATTACTATGTTCTCTACTGTATAGTCTTGCTGTGTTATTTATGGTTAAACCACAATCTGTTACTTGAGCATATATAATAAGAGTAGCATATTGTGAGCTTGAACTTAGATATATTCCAGTCCACATTCCTGTGTTATTATTATATGTACCCTTATTTGCAGCAGTTCCGTATGTTGTTGCGTTAATAAATTGCAAACCTTGTGGAAGAGTATCATTTACTTGATAATAATTGTCTTCACCTCGTTCCCTTGTGACTGTGATGTTATATTTGACTATGTCTCCAGTATTTATATTATCGTTGGTTCCATTACAGTTAGTAACATTTTTTACTATCCTATCGTCACAATTATTTGAGTCAGTAGCTGCAGTTGCTCCAATAATGGTCATTGTAAATAAAACTGTTAGTGTGATCATCAGTAATCTTTTTTGATTTTTTTGCATTTTTTCACCTCCTTTTTCTTTCTTAATTTTCATTTCGTTTCTATTAAACAATAATTATGTATATATAATTAATATAAAAACTTATTGATTCTTTTAGTGACATATTTCACAGAATTTTAATTTATTACTAATTGATTTATAACTAATACTAATATTAATAATTTATTTAAGTATATTTGACTTTTAATTGCATAATATATTATTAAACGAATGAAATTAAGCTAATATAACTCTTAATATCAAAATTCAATGAATTAAAAGTTATTTCGTATAAAAAGTAGCACAGGATATTGTGAAAGTTAAACTAAATATTTAATTATATAATATTATAACTAAGTAATTTATAACCGTAAAATTAAATAATAGATTTTATTAAACATGTGAAAACCAATTCTAAAAAAATATAGAATTAAAAATCAATATTAATAAGAAAGAAGAAATTAGTACATTAAGACTTATTTACTATAATTCAGCTATATAAAACAATCAAATTGTAATTAAAACTTTTATTTTAGTATAAATTAAGAAAGAATAAAAAAAATAGAAAAATATTTAACAATATTTTAGTTTAAATTAAAGCTCTGAACTGTTTTTTCAATTAAATAATCATTATTTTCATAATATTTTTCTTCTGATATTAATTGAAGTTCAAATACATCTACATTATTCTTTGTAAGTGTAGTTCGATCAAGATAAAATGGAGCTGGTACTTCATTTGAAAACATTGGATTCTGCTGACATTTATACACTACTCTTATTCCCTTTACTTCGCCATAATCAATTTTCTGCTCAAAAACTTCGGTAGCGCCCCACCATGAACGTAAATATCTGTCTTGGATGTCTTTATAATCATCCAGAGATTTACCAAATTCTTTACCGATCTTTCCATACCAGACAATACATTCAATGCTATTTCCATAAGTTAAATATAATCTAGCATCTTTACCCGCATTTTTATACGATCTTTTCTCCCATACATTAGGATAACTTATAGAAAACCATTTTCCAGAAAAAGTATCCATTTTACTGCTGTTTATTTCATCTCCAATATTAAAGATATTATATACTGGCTGAAATACCTCAAAATCACGAGTAATATTTTGTCCCTGGACTGATTCTCTTTTTCCAGAAGATTTAGCTGTTATATTGAACATAGAATTTGTTGAATTAGAAGGCACATTGAATTCTTTTTTGAAATTTCCATTTGAATCTGCCTTGAAAGTAATGTTATTCAGTACTGGATCATCTAATGCAGTTTCAATATAACTTCCAAGATTTAAATTACTTTTTAAGGTCATGTTAGATACAATAGTTATATTAGCATTAGGATCACTTATTCCTTCAATTTCAACCGTATTATTTCCATATTTAAGCTTATCAACAGGTTTTATTGAAAGATAAGTTAAAGGACGTTGAATTAAAATATCCTGGGAAATTTCATATTTTTTAGGGGCTTTAGATATAACTGAAACTTTAGCATCCACCAAATCTACAGGAATATTAATTGTATACTCAAAACTACCATTACCATTTACTGTAACAGGGGCCTTATCAAGTTTCAATTCAGTTGAATTTATAAATATCTTAGCATTTGACTCCGTATGACCTTTTATGACTAATAATTGAGGTTTATCATCAATTTGGAAATTATTTTGATTCAAAGATAAAAATGTAATGTCTGGAACGAGCAACCCTGTTAGTAGAATGTATAGCACTGAAAGGATACAGAATGCGCTTAATCCATAAACTGCTTTATCTGTATTTGTCTGTTTTGCCCACCAGTTTTTAATATCCATTGAAATCCTTTTTAACTTAATTTAGGACAATTTACGCTGTCCTTTTCTATACTCATGTGTAAATTCAGCGTCATAAAGCTTGGAAGGGACAATATAATCAGGAGCAAGTACTTTACCCACCACAATCATAGCTGTTTTTTTAATCCCTGCTTCTTTTACTTTAGATACAATATCTTCTAATGTTCCTCTGATTATAATTTCATCATTCCATGATGCTTTTTTGACCACGGCAACTGGAGTATCTTTACCATAATGACTTAAAAGATCTTCTACAACTTTTTCAATTATTTGAACACCTAAAAAGATGCACATAGTAGCATTAATTTTTGCAAGATTTTCAATAGATTCTTTAACTGGCTTAGGAGTTCTTCCTTCAGGTCTTGTTATAATTACAGTTTGTGAAACTTCCGGAAGTGTTAATTCTGATTCAAGGGCTGCTGCTGTTGCAAAAAGAGAACTTACACCAGGAATAATTTCAAATTTTATTCCTTTCTCTTTTAAAATTTCAATCTGTTCGCCTATAGCGCCGTAAATTGATGGATCTCCAGTATGTACCCTGGCAACAATCTTTCCATTTTTAACTCCTTTTTCCATTATTTCTATTATTTCAGGGAGATTCATGGTTGCACTGTTGTATATTTCAGCATCAGTAGGGGCATAGCCTAAAACTTCCTCATTTACAAGTGATCCTGCATAAATAATAATTTCAGATTTTTCAAGGGCATTTTTACCCTTTATGGTTAAAAGTTCAGGGTCTCCAGGCCCTGCTCCAATAAAAACAACTTTTCCTTCCATTTTCTCACATCTTTAATGATTATAAGTAATAAATTTAATTTCTGTTAATTTTTATGTTATCAGTTAGTTCAATAGCTTTAAATGGGCATTTTTGCACACAGATTGCGCAGCATCCGCAGAATTCTGGATTTATATCCACTTTACCATTTGCTTTTTTTATTATAGTTGCATCGCCTATTTTTAAAGTGGGACATTCATTGATGCAGATGTAATTGCAGTTATCGCCGCCCTGACAAATTTCTTCATCTACGACAGCGGATTTTGAAGCAAAACCAAGTTCTTTTTTAAATGCTTCTTTTATTTTGTAACCTGCAATATGCAATAATGTATCGCCAATTAGAGGGTCAACACTCATTGAAGCAAGACATGGATAATTATGATATCGTCCTCCAGCTTCAAATTCTGCTTCTTCAACTGGTATATTAATCAATTTTTCAGCTACAAACCAGGTAGAACCACATGGTGCTCCTCTTTTAACAGTGATGTTTTTTATGAATCCATCTGACTCTATTTCCAGTTCCGGTTTACCAAATGTCTCTACAAACTCATCTATATATTTATCTCCAACTGGTTCCAGAGTACAGAAAGGTTTTGGAAAAACAATTTTTTCATCTTTTAATTCATTCTCAATTTCATTTTGAAGTCCAAGTGGAATTTGCTTGGGGTCATGAATAGGAACAATAATAGATTTTACACCTGTTTTTCTTGCGACATCTGGTATTATCATATTTATATCGCCATACAAACCAATTGAAAGAATTAAATTAGCTTCAGGAAGATTTTTTGGAATAAATTCATCTACATCATCTATAAACTCTGGTAAATCTTCTGGAACTTCATGAATTCCAACTATTGAAGATGCCATGCCTCTTTGAGCAATGTTATTAATGATTCTTGAACCGTATTTTCCTGAAGTTAAAATATATATTTGTAACATTTTTGCCTCAAAAGATTTAATAGAATTATTTTAGATTATTAGCATTATTTTATATTAGTTTTTAGTTTTCAGTAAAACTAGTGCAGTGAAATCAATAAAAAAAAAATAAGATTTTTATCTGATTATTCTAATAATTTAATATAATCCCTTAAAGCTTCTTTATAACTTCTTATTTCTGAAAAACCTTCCATTTTCCAGTTATAATTTTCAAGAACAGAATATTTTGGTCTTGGTGCTGGTCTTGGAAATTCTTCTGTTGAAACCGGTTTAACTTCAACATCAATTCTTTTTAATTCAAATATTTCTTTTGCATAATCGTACCAAGAACAATGATCACTATTTGTTATGTGATAAATACCATAGGCCGGCTTTTTTATTAGTTCTGCAATAGCTTTAGCCAAATCTACAGTATACGTAGGAG
>JAEYSH010000173.1 GCA_023434825.1 Methanobacteriota archaeon
CTTTAACATAGCCCCCAATATAGCTTTTACCTCTTCTTTTTGAATATTCGTATTGTGAAGGTTTATTGGGCACTAATTCTCCATATATGTAGGCTTTCCTTATTAGGAACCATTCTACCATCTGGCCTGAGGCCATTCTACTTACATCAGATAGAGGTTGACCAATGATTCTTGTAAGTTCTCTATTAATTGGGAGCATTTTTTCTCCGATTTTGTAAGCAGCTATTGCATCATCCATTGAATATTCAAAGAGTTCATCAAGCATTTCGCCGCCAGAGTCCCAGTATTTCCATATTTCATCCCCTTCGATGTCTTCTTTTTGCTCATCAAAGAGTTCCAGGTAAACACGCTCCAATGTGTATCTATCAAGGGTTAAATGTCTTCTCATGATTGGATAAAGGTCGACGTGAATTCTTCCACGTATAACGGCTGCAGAAACAAATCCGCGCCTTAAAAATTTAAGATCAGTACCATCAAGCCCTAATTTCATTGGTATTTTAAGTATTTTGGCCCTATCGTCCATATATTTAAAATCAAAGTTATCTGAATTGTAACCCATTATAACATCGGGATTTTCAGTATTTACTATTTCTATAAACCTTGATATCATCTCTTTTTCGTCTTTAAGAGTTTCAACATATTCTAGGGAAGATTCTTTGGTTGAAAGTACCTTAGAAAGTCCAAAATTACCGGCAAGGCTGATCATGATGATTTCATCAGTTTTAGCATCGGGCATTCCTTTAGGGTTTCTAACTTCAATATCAAAACTCATTACTTTTAAAGGGTGAATTTTTCCATCTTTTTGTTTCGGTTTTCCCTCAATTTCAAAAATGGTTATATTTTCATTTGGATTAGTCATTCCGGGACATGAACGGTTTTCTATGCATTTTCCTTTTACTTCTACTTCACCCATTGGGAAGAGTGCGTTATCCATTAAATATCTTCTGTAAAAAGGAATATCATGCTCTCTAATGTCATATACTTCGCTTAAATTCAGTATTTTTTCTCTAAGTTTAGGGACATCTTGGGGGTGTTTTAAAACTACTTCCAGAAGTTCTATTTCTTCTCCAAGGTCTTTTCTGGTAATAATTTTAACTTCAGACACTTCAAGGCTTTTAAGCTGTTTAATACACTTTTCCATGTCATCTTTAGGTATTACATAGATATAGGGCCTGAAATGTCTATCTATGGCAATAATGGGGTTTTCTTCTTCCCCTCCAACTTCTTTTCCAAAGAGTCTAACCACGGGAAGACCATTATCAGTTACATAATCGATGTCTAAGAGGACTAATCCTTTTGTTTCCATGAAAATGTATTTATTATATCCATATAATATAAGTTTTGAAGGAAAATATAACTTTTTATAAGATTCCTTTTTTAAAATAAATGTTTAATAAAGATTATACTATGTTCAAAATAAGTTTAATTCAATTATTTTAAAAATAAAGTAAAAATAGGGGATTAAAATTTTAATTTCTGTTTATTCTCTAGGTCTGGATTCTCCTCTTGCACAGAAATATCCTCCAGGTTCTTCTGCGCCTAAATTGTATTCTTTCCACACTTCGCATTTACCACACTGGCATGGTTGTTTTGGATCAAGATCATTACAGATAGATGTTCCGGTTCCACAATATACTCCGGGGGAACGTTTTGGGTCTCGAGGAATGCCTCCAGCTTCCTGTATTTTGTTTAATTCAGTTCTTACACACGGGCTTGCCACCTGAACTGGACATTCAGGGCAAAGACATCTTTCAATATTTTTAGCTATAAATTCTACTTTGGCCATAGATTCATCTCCAATTTTTAGTATGTATTAATAAGTTCATTATAAGTAATAAATTTCAACAGTTTGTATAACAATCTTTCAAATAATAAAATATTTTAAATGGTCTAGAAAAATTGATTAGAGATTCCTAAATAAATTTAGTAATATATGATGATTGACTTAATTAGTATTTTAATTGGGTTTAAAGGAGCATAAGATGAACCTCATAAAGCTTGATATCAATAAACATGATTTAAATAAAGTTTCAGAGCTTATTTACGAAACAGATGCAGATACATTTAATTTTTACTTTCATAATAAAGAAATAGCTTCTAATAAGATTTTTGAACTACTGAAAGCAGGAAAAAACACCTTGGGATTTGAAAACATTTACATAATAACTGAAAATAATGAAAATGATGTATTAGGAATATTGGTTGCAGTTAAAGGTAATGATTCCAGTTTAATTAAGGATATAAAGGCAAATTTTAAAATTTTAAATCTTTTGGATGCTTTAAAGTTCAGCATTTTTAACTTTGTAGATTCACTTATCCTTGCAAAACTGGAAGATAATGATATTTATTTAGCTTCTGTAGCCGTTGATGATAGGTGCAGAGGTAAAGGAATGGGAACTTTTATTTTAGAAAAATCTATGGAACTTGCAAGGGATTTAGGATGTAAAAAAGTAGTTCTTGATGTTGATTTAAAAAATGAAGGTGCTTTAAGGCTATATGAAAGATTTGGATTTAAAATATTCAATAAAAAGAGCATACCTTGGTTTGGTGGAGAAAAAGGAGTATACAATATGGAATACGTTTTATAATCATTTTTTTATGATTAAACTAATTTTAGGAATTTTAAATAAGAATATAATTATTATTTTACTTTTAAATTAAATTTAAACATATAATTTAATTTTTTGTTTTGGTGTTTATGATCTACACTAAAACTTTATATAGTACCTTGCAATATACAGTACCTTGTAAGATGTAGTGATATTATGAACACACAATTTAAGAAGGGAGTACTGGAACTTTGTGTTTTAGCGCTTCTTGACAGAAAGGACTGTTATGGTTACGAAATGGTCGATGAAATATCAAAAATGATTTCAATTTCTGAAGGAACAATTTATCCTCTTCTTAAAAGATTAAAGAAAGAGGAATTAGTAACTTCTTATTTAAAAGAATCTCAGGACGGTCCCCCAAGAAAATATTATCAACTTACAAGCTTGGGAAAGGAAAGAAAGGAAGAAATGGTTGCAGAATGGGATGAATTTTCAAAAGGAGTTAATAAATTACTGAATTTAGATGATTAAGGAGGCTAATAATGAATAGGGAGGAATATCTAAAAAATCTCAATAAATTAATTAAGAATTTGCCTAAAGAAGAAAGAGAAGATATAATTTCAGATTATGAGGAACATTTCATTATAGGCTTGGAAAAAGGCCGAAGTGAAGAAGAAATTTCAAAAGCACTGGGAGATCCAAAAGCAGTTGCAAAGCAGATTAAAGCAGATTATAAAGTTAAAAAAGCAGAAGATAAACCCTCTCCAAGTACTATAATTGAAGCAGTACTTGCAGTGGCGGGATTAAGTCTTTTAAACATAGTATTTATTGCAATTCCCGCTTTAATAGTTGCAGTAATAATACTGAGCTTAGTTGTTACTGGACTTTCTGTTATTTTTGCAGGGATTTTAACAATGCTATCTCCTATATTAGAGCCAATCATTCCACAGTATATCCATTTACCTGTTAGGGGCGGAATTTTTGGCACTTTTCTAACAGTAGTAGGTGGTTTTGGTATAACAGTTATGGGCACATTTTTCGTGATTATTATGGGATATGTGGCAAACTGGTTCTATAAATTTGTAATAAAACATTTAAAATCAAATTTAGATGATATAAAAGAAAAATCAGCGGTTTTAAATAAATAGTGGGTAGGATTTTAATGAATAAATTTCTTTGGGGATTGTTAGCAGGTACAAAAGGCGGATATAATCGCGCTAGAATAATGGATGAGCTGAAACATAGGCCATATAATGTCAATCAACTGGCGGAAAGGCTTGAGCTTGATTATAAGACAGTCAGGCATCATATTGATGTTCTGGAAGAAAATAAAGTAATTACATCAACTGGAAAGAGATATGGTACATTATATTTCCTTTCAGATGAAATGGAAAATAATTATGACACTTTTCTTGAAATTTGGGGAGAATTTAGTCAAGAATACAGTAAATAACTATTGAACATTTATTTTACTCAATTAATCCCCAATAACTACCCCTATTATTTATTCTATTTTTTGTCTATTTTTTAGTTTTAATAAAAATCTAAAACCAAACATAAATTAACTTATTGTAATTTGTTTTCTCTTTAATACGCCATCTCATTGGATTTTTTTTTTTTAATTTCATTTATTTATGATCTTCATTGAATTTGGGTGTAAATTGGAGGCAACTTAGAGGGAATTTAGCGTAAATAAAGACTTAATTTTGACTTAATCTTGGAAAAAGTATTTTTAAGTATCCTAACAACTGTATAAATAAGCGATATCTTAATGATTGTAATTAAAATTGTTAAGATGGCTCTAAATTTAAAAGCTCAAATAGGTTCCAGTTGGGAATTGAGCTTTCTAAAATTTGAATGAATTGAAAATTATATGGAGATATTAAAATGTCATTTTCTGGATTAGTATTAAAAAATCCCTTCAGAAACAAAACTCGAATGGCTTTAGCAGTAATTGGAATAGCCATTGGAATAGCAACAATTGTTGCACTGGGTATGGTGACTGAAGGACTAAAGGTAAGTCTTGAAGAACAATTAAAGGCAGGAGGCGCTGATTTTGTTGTTATGAAAAATACAAGCTCAGGATCAGAGTCTGCAACTATTAAACAAAATCGTGTGGATGAAATTTCAAAAATGAGTGGAATCAAGCAAGCTGCAGGTATTTTAACCAGCAGCCGAATGATAGGCGAAACTCAGTTAGGTCTCGTTGGATTAAATCAAAGAGATCTGAATATGATGGGCGCTAAAATCACCCAGGGAACCCCTTACGCTGATGATAAAAATGAAATAATTCTTGGAAAATTAGCAGCTGAAAAGCTTAAAAAGAAAGTTGGGGACACCGTAATCCTAAAAGGTGATAAATATGTGATTACTGGAATATTTGAAACTGGAAACAAAGAAATAGACACTTCAGGTGTTCTGCCGCTTTCAAAACTCCAAAAAATGGATGAAAATGAAAATAAGGTCCATTTCATTTACGTTAAAGTCAATAATAACGCTGATGTTAAAGCGGCCTCTAAAGAGGTAGAAAAAGCCTACCCTGGAGAATTAACAACAATCGCATCACTGGAAGATTTCCAAAGAGCTAACGATGGGCTAAGTACAGTTGAAACAGCATCAATGGCTATTTCTCTTCTTGCAATTGTAATTGGTGGAATAGGTATTATAAACACCATGATTATGTCTGTATTCGAGCGAACTCGTGAAATTGGAGTTTTAAAAGCTGTAGGGTGGAAAAGTAGAAGAATATTAGGTATGATACTTGGAGAATCCATAGTTTTAACATTTATTGCAGGACTTGTAGGGATTATACTTGGAATAATTGGTATTGAAGCAATAATAACGCTTACAGATACTGCAATGGTCTTAACATTTACTCCTGCTTTAGCTTTAAAAGCGCTTGGTATTGCTGTAATTGTGGGAATTATTGGTGGATTTTACCCGGCATATCGGGCAAGTAAATTAGCACCAACGGAGGCACTGCGCTATGAATAATCTTGAAAATGTAATGGCTAACGAATTAGAAGTAAAATATGAAAAAAATCCCGCAGAGGATATTAAAAACATTATTGAGTTAAAAAATATCAAAAGAAGCTATGAAAACGGTAAAATAAAGGCTTTGGATGGAGTTAGTCTTGAAATAAAAAAAGGAGAATTTGTTTCTATTATTGGGCCATCCGGTTCAGGAAAATCAACTCTTCTTAATATGTTAGGTGCACTAGACCTTCCAGATGAAGGCGAAATTCATGCTGCAGGCTATAATCTAAATAAAACAAAAAATATTGACAAATTCCGCTCAAAAGAGATTGGATTTATCTTTCAGTTACACAACTTGATACCTAATTTGACAGTCCTGGAGAATATAGAGATCCCAATGTATGAAAGTCGCTTATCCTCCAAAAAAATGCATGAAAGGGCTCTAAAGCTTTTAGAATATGTGGGCCTTCAAGAAAAGGCAAATAGAAAGCCTACACAACTTTCTGGTGGGGAAAGACAAAGGGTAGCAATAGCCAGAGCTTTAGCCAACAATCCTTCCATAATTCTTGCTGATGAGCCAACGGGATCTCTCGACTCTAAGACAGGACAATTAATACTAAAGAGGCTTAAAGAAATTCACGAAAAGGAAAATGTGACATTAATCATGGTTACACACGATATGGAGGTAGCTTCCATGGCTGAAAGAACAATTAAGGTTTTAGACGGGAGGATTGTAGATACATAATAAAAGGAAATTTTAATTCCTTATTCTCTATTTTAGAGATTTAAATCTTTTTAATAATAATTTAAGGTGAAATAATGGATCTTTATAAATTAGCATTTAATAATATTCGCAGAAAAAAATTAAGGAGTCCATTGACAACGCTGGGAATAATAATAGGAGTTGCAACAATTGTAGTGCTTTTAGGAATGGCATCAGGAGCAACATCTGAGGTTCAGGCAGAAACCAGTGCATATATGTATGATGTGGCCATAATACCTGCATCAACAAGTGGAACTCTTTTAATGGATGCCCAAACGATTTCAAAAATTAGAAATTACCCCGGACTTCATGATTTTCGTGAAGTAACCATTTTTAATGAAAATATAAATGGAACCAGAGTTAACTATGAGGGAACCAATGACTGGAAGAAAATTAAGATAAAAAGCGGAACACCGGGAGTTGTAGTTAATCAGGCACTAGCAGATAAGTTTGGATATACTGTAGGCAGCAAAATAAAGGTTAAAAATCAGGAATTAACTGTTACAGGAATATCTACAGGAGAAGGAGCAATTTACGTTTATCTAAATCAGGATACTGCAAAGCAGTTGACAGATAATAAAGTAAGCGCTATTTATGCCAGAGCCGACGGAGATCCAAAAGCGTTTGCTGATGGCATAGAAAAACAGTTAACTGGTGTTTCAGTTGATACTAAATCCGAAAAGGTAGCTAAAGTTCAGGAAATGAACAATCAGGCAATGATGTTTATAGGGTTAATTGCAAGTATTGCACTCATTGTTGGGATTATAAGCGTAGTAAACACCATGTTAATCAGTGTTATGGAAAGAACAAGAGAATTAGGAGTATTAAAAGCTATAGGATTTACAAACTGGGAAATTAAAGGTAGTATTCTCTTTGAATCAGGATTATTAGGTTTCATTGGGGCAATTGCAGGAGTTATGCTGGGTATAATAGGTATTGTAATTATTGCGAGCATGCTTCACTTTACAGAATCAATTTCTGGAATGATGCCTTTATGGTTGATTGGAGGAGTAATTATAGGTGCTACTGTTTTGAGTATCCTTGCGGGGTTATATCCAGCAATGAGAGCTTCAAAATTAAATGTTGTGGAGGCTTTAAGATATGACTGATAATGTACTTGAATTTAGAAATGTTTGGAAGACTTATTCCATGGGAGATGAGCTTATCAATGCACTTTCTGGAATGAACCTCACATTAAAGAAGGGATCCTTTACAGCAGTAATGGGGCCTTCTGGATCAGGAAAATCAACATTTTTACATGTTGGCGGTATTCTGGACATGCCTTCAAGCGGTATAGTCATGATAAATGGAAAGGAAACAAAAAAGTTATCGGTTAAAGAACAGGCGAGGCTTCGAAGGAATGAAATTGGATTTATATTCCAAAGATTTAACCTCATGTCTCAACTTTCAGCTTTAGAGAATGTTATGCTTCCAATGATTAAAGAAGATACAGATAAAGCCAGAAAAATCATGGATAAACTGGGACTATCTGGTAAATATGATAAATTCCCAGGACAGCTTTCTGGAGGGGAACAGCAGCGTGTTGCAATAGCGAGAGCACTCATAAATGATCCTTCAATTATTTTAGCTGATGAACCTACTGGAGAGCTTGATACCAAGAATGCAAACTCTATAATGCAGATACTTCAAGACTTAAATCGAAAAGAAGGAGTAACTATTGTTGTGGTTACGCATAACCCTTATTCGGCTGAATTCGCTGATGAAACCATCCATATGAGTGATGGAAACATTGTGAAGTGGAGTAAATAATGAAAATCTCTTAAATTATGCTTGCGGGTGGGTGGGAATACTATTTATTTTCTAGAGAATCAAAACCGTCTCCGATAGGATTTAAAATCCGCCCCCTTCATTGATTCTCCAGGATAAGCATAATTTAAGTATATTTAAAATTGAGTTTTAAACTCTTGTTTTTTTTTAATTTAGAAAAAATTTTTAATCCAATAATTTAACACACATTATATTATAGGTGTTATAACCGTTTTTAGACCAGAATGCTTTTGATATTTCATTAAAATTAGAAACCATACATTCAATTCTGTTTATACCTTTATTTTGGAAATATTTTTCAATTCCACTAACTAATTCTTCCCCAATTCCTTTATTTCGATATTTTTCAGTTATTGATAACTCCAGTATAAGCCCTGCTGTCCCTTCATAAACTGGCGGGTCATTGGATTCTGTTGCTATTAAATATCCCAAAATTTGATTTTTATTTTCAAAAACTAGAGGAATATAGTCTGGGCTTTTTAAGACATCATTTAAGTATTCTGAATATATCTCTCTGGCATCAGGTTTCATTTGATATAAATCACTTCTTTCAATGTGAAAATCCATTAGTTCTTGCCATAAGTCTATTATGGCGTCAATATCTGATTTATTTGCTTCTCTTATCATTTTATTCCCGTAAATTTTCTATTATTATATTAATTTTTAAATAATAAAATGATTATTGTAATTGGCATCAAATTAAACTAAATCTTGAATAATCTCTTTTATTCATTATTCACCACACTTTCAACGCATTAATAGCCAATATCTTCATTCCACAATTCTGGGTGTTTCTTAATGAAATCTGACATCATTTCGATAGATAAAGAATCTTGAAGAACTTCTACTTTAACTCCTCTGGATTTTAGTAGTTCTTCATCGCCTTTAAAATTCTTATTCTCTCCAATTACAACTTTTGGTATTTTATAAAGTAGAATAGCTCCTGCACACATTGAACATGGAGACAAAGTAGTGTAAATCTGAGTTTCTTGATAAATAGCTCCTGATACCCGCCCTGCATTTTCTAATGCATCCATTTCAGCGTGAAGAATAGAACTTCCATTTTGTATTCTCCTGTTATGTCCTCTGCCTATGATTTTATCATTGTGGACAAGTACAGAACCAATGGGAATACCTCCTTCCCGGAGTCCTTTTTTTGCTTCTCCAATAGCGGCTTCCATAAATTTATTCATTTAATTTTCTCCATTGAAAATAGTATTTCAAATTTTTCATTATTTAAAACTCTATATATATCAGTTATATACTTTATATTCATGTAACTATTCATGATTTGTATCCAATAAAGAACAGCCTTTTAAAGGGGAACAGCACATTTTCATCTTTTTGTACAGGATATGTTTTAATTATTTCTTTAAGGACATCTTTTAGGAATGCAGCTTTTTCTTCTTCTGTATCTAACTTATCCAGAAACGGTCTGATTCCAGTACTTTTAAGCATTTCAACAACAGTCTGATGAGAAGGCATTACATGAAAATAGGACGTTTCCCACATAAAAACCGATTTTACTTTTATTGAAAGGAGATCATAGTAAAAACTACTTGAATGAAATGTAAAAACATCATCAGAGGCACTAGTTTGTTTTTTCCACTCTTTTTTTAATGAAACACGCTTTATAGCATCGCTTGCAGGCATTAAATTGTACTGCGGAACCTGTATTGCCAGAGTTCCATCATCTTCAAGCATATCAACAAAGTTTGATATTAATTTTTCCTGGTTATTAACCCACTGGATAGTGGCATTTGAAAATATAATACCATATTTTTCGTCTGTTTTCATTTTGGTAGCATCTTCAATTTTAAATTCTATATCTGGATAATTTGCCTTTGCTGATTTTATCATGGATGTTGAATTATCTATACCTATAATCCTGCTTTCTGGCCACATTTTGGATAGGACATGTGTGCTGTTTCCCGGCCCGCAACCTATATCAATTATATTTTCAGGATTTTTAACTTTAATACGTGATGCAAGATCTATTGCTGGGCGTGTTCTCTCTTCATCATATTTTAAATAGAGTTCAGGGTTCCAATCGTTCTTAGTTTTCATAATAAATCTCCTTTCATACATTTTTTTTATTAGTTTTACAAAACTAACTATAATTATAAAAAAATTATACTTCTGTAATTTTATCTATAATTTTAATGAATGTTTCAGCTTCTTGAGGATTTAAAATCTCTAGAATTTGTTTAATAGCATTTTTATGAACTTGCATATGTATTTTCATTATTTCTGTTCCATATGGGGTAAGCTGGAGAAAATACTGGCGTTTATCTTTGTTAGACTGGATTTTCGTTATTATTCCTTTTTCTATAAGCTGATTAATTGCTATAGAAACGGTGGATTTTTTAACATCCAGCATTTTAGCAAGTTCAGATACGCCAATATCCTTATTTTTATTAATCATTTCGATGTAATACAATTGGCGCAGTGTAAAATTCTTCAAATCTCCGCTGAGTATCTTTTTTTGGAATTCATTCATAAAACTGGCTAACTTATCCATGGATTCAACCATTTCAAGCTCATGGTTCATAGTTCACCTCAATATATAGTTTTATCTAACTAACTATTATATAAATTTAACCTGTCAAAAATAAAAATTTGTTTTAATTAGTATTCTATTACCTTTGGAACCATTTTTGAGACTTTTATACAAAGTGCAACGTCGTTTTCAATGAATTTACCCTTTGTATATTCTTTTTCGGCATTTATTTCAACTAATTTCCTGTAAAGAGGTCTTGAATCTGCTTTTGATACTTTTTGAGCTGTATCAGTACCTGATTCGAAAAAAAGTCTTGCAAAGATAGGGCCGATCCATTTAATCCGGGATAAATCTGTTAATTTGGTTAAGTCTGTGATTTTTTCATTACTAATTCCCGTTTCAGAAGATAATTTTTCCCTATCTTCTATAGTTTTGATTCTTTTAAACAGATGTGCTGTATTTTTAATTCCAATACCGTTTAATTTATTTATAATGTCTTTTTGAATCCCTGGAAACTTATCCAGATTTACAGGTTTTGGAGTGTAACTGTTAACTTCTCTTCTTAAAATTAAAAGGTATTCTGAAGGTAAACCAGATTTTAAAGCAAATTCCTTAGTTTTTTTAGGTGTCTTTAAAGAGCTAGCAAGATCTCCCAGATTTTTAATTCCATTTGAGGATAAAATTTTAAATCTATCATCTATTTGCTCTTTTAATATTTTTCTGCTTGGAAGAAGCTCTGATTCTTTTAATTCATTCTTGAATTGGTCTAATGGGTACTTTTTAAGGTCAATATAATAATCGTCAGCCATATTAATCGCCAATTAGGGTATTTGCCTCAATAAATATAAAAGTGTACTAAATTTATTTCTTTTCAAATTTTGTTTTTGCTTCTTTAAGATATTGCCTTATGGGGATTTTTTGCGTGCATATTTCTTCGCATTCGCCGCAATCATTACAAAAAGCTGCGCTTGCCTTTTTTGCAGTTAGAAATTTGTAATTTCCTGTGGGCTTTCCCATGTTCTGGTAAATATAGACATCATTTAAGAGATTTAAGTTTAACGGAATATCGACACCTGCTGGACAAGGCATACAATAATTACAGGCAGTACAACCTGCATGAATCCTCTCTTTATATGCTTCTCTAACTTTATTTATCAAATTTTTTTCTTTTGGAGTGAGGCTATTAACTTTTCCATCATCTGCAATCCTTACATTTTCTACAACATGTTCCATGCTGCTCATACCACTTAAAACTACATTAACTTCAGGTTGATCCCAGAGGTAGCGTAAAGCCCACTCTGCAGGACTTCTTTTAACTTCACTTGTGTCCCACATATCCTGAATGTCTTGAGGGATATTATTTGTAAGACAACCTCCTCTAAGAGGCTCCATAATTGTGGTTCCCATGTTTTTAGATGCCATGTATTCAAGTCCCTCTTTTCCAGCTTGAAATTCCTGATCCATATAATTATACTGGATTTGAGCAAAGCTCCAATTATACGAATCGATGATTTCTTTAAAAAGGCTTAATTCATCATGGAATGAAAATCCGACGTATCCTATTTTATCTTCCTCAATTGCAGAATCCAGGAACTCGAAAACATTTAACTGTGTTAAATTTTCCCATGTGCTGTTTCCAAGACCGTGGAGGAGGTAAAAATCAATTTTGTCAGTTTGAAGCCTTTTCAGCTGTTCGTCGAGGTAAAAATTAAGATCTTCTTTTTTCTGGACATTCCAGCTTGGCAATTTTGTTGATAGGAACACATTATCTCTGTAACCATCTTTTAGTAAATTTCCGACAAAAATTTCACTCATACCTGGATGAGCAGCAGAAGTTCCGTGATATGGATAAGCTGTATCTATATAATTCACGCCGTGATCTATGGCATAATGAAGCATGCTGGCTGCTAGAGGTTCATTGATTTTTGTCATGTCGTTGTTAATTATTGGGAGCCTCATGCAACCAAAGCCAAGTATTGAAACTTTTTCGCCTGTTTTTCCAAAAGTTCTGTATAACAAAATGATAAACTCCTAAAAAATTTTTAAATTTAAAAATTCTCTTTAATATATGCTTTATGGGAATTTAAGTTATAAAGATAATTATTTTAGTGAAATTTAAGGAATACTCGTATTTAAAGTTTTTAGTAATAACCTTTGAAGATCGAATATTTGGATAAATAAACCATTAATAAAGTTTTCATTTTTAATAAAATTGTTTAAATAGATTATTTAATGGAAAAATATAATTCATAACTTTATTTTTGAATTGGTATACATTTATGGTATTAAATAGCTAAATAATATATTTAATTATCTTAAACTATGAAAATAAGATTTTAATATGCTTTAATTTTATTTAATATTTTATTTTACCCTATTTTGATTATTAAGTTATTTATTGGTAACTAAATCACTTTTTAAGATCTATAAAAATTTATTAATTAAAATAGATCGATATATTTAATATTTTAACTATTTAGAGTTTTCTAAACTTATTTTTTCGAAAAATTTATTAGGTAATATACATTACTTTAAACCGCCGTTAAGCATTTAAAAATGCATAATTCAATGTTAACGGTAACTAATTGGAAAAAGGAGATGAAGAAATTGAAAAAAATGTTAGCGCTATCATTATTGGCATTTGTTATTTGTCTAATGCCCGTATCGGCCGCTGATGATAGTAGTAATTTTGGGGTACCTGAAGATGCAGATCTCACAGTATCTGGCGATGAAGTACCTGTCGATGATGATGGGGAAGTAATAAATTGTGCAGGAGAGCTTCATATTATGTCTAATGCACAATATAAAGAAATGTGGAATAGAATAAATAAATTTAAGGCCGCAAATGGTAGACTACCTAATTATGTTACAATAACTGACATGAAAGTTGGTGTGAATACAGTTACACAGAGTCAATTCCTGGACATGCAGAACCGATGGAATGCCTGGAAAAATGCGCATGGCGGTACTGAACCTAGTAAAATAGGTATAGAAGGAAGTTCAAGTCTTGTGGATAAACCTTCCACTGGAGGCCCGCTTCAAACAAAATTATCTGCTGCCGTAGGAAAATTCACTACATTTGCTGGTTTCTATAATTTGTGTAAATACAGAAAATACCTATTTTATTTTAATGATAAATATACGCAGAGTGAAGAGATAACAAGATTAAAAAACAAAAATGGGTTAAACTGTGTGGATTCATCACAATTAGGGTATGCATTGGCAAAAGAAATGGGATATGAAGTTAAATATCAAAGATGTACAGTTCAAACAAAAAAAGGGCCTGTTGGACATATTCTTTTAAAAATTAAGGGTAAAGAATTTAAAACATGGACACCAATAGACTTAGCAGCCCGTTTAAGCACCAGTACAGGTGCACCTTTAGGAAAACACTGGGGAGGCAGTTTATCTGATGTAACTGTAGGGGCAGATGATGGAAAAGGATTGTAGATGTGATGATAAAAGATTAGAAAAATATATTCAATCAACTAGCAATGAATGGATTTATAAACCTTTTCTTTTCTATTTTTTGTTTAAAACATTTAAATAAAAGGTGATATCAGTGATTAATAAAAAAATAACTGCTCTAATACTAGGGATTTTGGTCTTATTTATTTGTGCATATAGTTACGCCCAGTACAGCACTACCAATTTTAATAATACAATAAATAATTCGACTGTAAAAAAGAATTCAACAGCTTCAAAAGTTAAATTTAACACTACTCTGAGTTATATCCAAAAGAAAACTCAGAATGGTACTTCAATAACCAATAAAGAAAATTATGTTACAATAACTCATAAAGGACCCACTAAAACCCAAAAAAGAGGAAATGATATAATTATAAATTATACGATAGAAAATAAGGGAAATAATACTGTTTATGTTGTTACAGTATGGAATTGGGATGTTGAAAAATTTTTTGGAACTTTAAAACCCGGAGAAACAATAAAATCTTCATATAGTATTTATTTACCTACTGATGAGGATTTCATTGAAATGACGGGAGATGTTCAGGACATGGAGAATCCTTGCTATGTTGGAAGTATTGAAGTTTGGTTTAAAGATAGTAAAGGAGTTTCACATGTGGCTAAAAGCAATCATTTTTCAATAAAATGGATTTAAATCCTTCTTTTTTTTAGTTTCTGTGAAAGATTAAATCACATTTGCATTTACCATGTAATGGTGGGAGCATATTTAATTGTTCAATAGGATACTTTTCATCATTTTTGTAAGCTTCTTTACATTCTTGACAGGAGTTCTCTGAACATTTTCCGCTGAAAAACTTGTATCCTGCACTATAATATTGATGCCAATCTGCAAGGTATTTTATGCGTTGATTTTCAGTAAAAGCCACATTTAAAGCACCTTCTTTATTTAGGCCTTTAGATTCCAGTGATTTACTTATTTGATCTACATTTTGCTCTTCAAGCATTGCATTTATCATTATATTCTTGATATCTGATCTTTTATTTTCTGCTTCTGGAGCATAACTTAAGTCGTAAAATTCCTCGATGGAAGCTATAGCTGCAAGTAGTTCTCTTTGCCCTCCAAAATGTACTCCTTGTGTCTCTTTGGCGATAATATCATTTATTTTTTGGTTCATATTTTGGATATGTTTGTGCACATCTTCAGCTTTCATAACTAAACATTAATTTTGAACCTATTAAAATATTTTAGAAAAAAGGAGAGAATTTGAAAAATAATTTTTGGAGGTTTTAAATCATTTTCAATGATTTTATATATGTATATCCATCTGGCGCGTTGTTTTTCCCGCTTTCATCTTTAATAATCGTTGTATTTTTATTGAAATGCTCTGCAGCTACCTTTAAATGGCAAAGTGCTATACCAACATCAATTGGAATGTATTTTTTGGCAACCAGTGCCCTTATAAAACCGGGTTTAAGGGCATAAACGTGGATTATATTTTCATCACCTGTAAAAAACCATGCCTGGCTGTTTGTTGCAGATGGAGCAAGGCGTGCTGCTTCTACTATTTCCGCTGCGCCCTGAACTTCGCTCATTTCATTTAGAGGTTTTCTCTTAAACTCTGTAAGATTGAGCCTGTATAATGGTTCTGCTGGCTTTCCAAAGGCAATTAATATTATATATTCCAGATTTGAGCTTTGAAGGACTTCTTTTTTAGGTTTGGGAATACCCTGCCAGCATGTTCCTATTCCACTAGCCGATAGATATAGATCAACCTGCTGCAGCATGAAGCCAACATTGGTCAAATAACCGTCCTTATTTTCAGAAAAAACAACTAAATAATGCGGTGCTTTCTTCATAAACCTTCTGCTTATTTCATTTTCAGATACAATTTTCAAATCTAATTTAATATCATCATAGAGTGGTTCTAAATTATCTAAAAATTCTGAAATTTCTGATAGAGTATTTTCATCAAGGGGAGTTAAATCGTAATTTCTGATGGATTTACGCTTGAAAATTGTTTCATAAAAATTATTCTTTTCCATTTCCATACCTTCTTATAATTTTTCTTTTAAACTAATTACAAATTTTTTTGCATCTATTAAATCTGATTCATCAGGTTTTCCTTTATTTAAGCCTTTTCGGCTGAATAATCCTTTAATTGAGTATGCATAGTATCCTTTACAGTGAAATTCTCCAATAACTTCAAAACCCTTTTTAGATAAATTTTTCTCTAACCAGTCGAAGTATTTACCATCGCCACTTGTTTGAAAATGGAATGCTTTTTTATTTTCTACGTTATCCATGCTTTCGACGAATTTTCTTAGCTCTTTATGTGGTTTGTAGTAATATATTCCAGAACCAAAGCCAATTAAATCATATTCTTTAATAATATCCTTTTTAATATCATTTACATCGAATAAATCTGCTTCAAGGGCTTCTGCCATTGTTTCAGCTATTTTTTTAGTGTTTCCACGATGAACAGATTTGTAAATTATTGCAGTTTTCATTTTAATTCCTCATTCGAGTTATAAGTTAAATTTATTAGTTTGACAAATTCGAATTGTGCTTTTATAAAATATTATTTTTCATAATGTAGCTTTAAAAGCTCGTTTACATCATTAACCATTTCTTCATTAACTCTGGCCACTACAAATTTGCCTTTTCTTTCTGTAAAGATTAATTCAGCATTAGACAATTCTTTAAGGTGGTGTGAGATTGTTGGAGCTCCAATATTTAAGGATTTTGCAATATCGCTTATTAAACAATCACAGCCAGTTTTGTAACTGGTTTCCTGATTTTCAACGATTTTTAAGTATAATTCTAAACGATTAGGGTTTGAAAGCGCTTTAAAAACCTTTGCCATTTTCTTTGTATCCATTGAATGCCTCTTGAAATAATTTTACAATTCGATAAGTATCGAAATAACTATCTTTGAAATTATATATAAAGATTTACTTTGAACATTTCTATTATTCATTAACACTTCTATTCATTTTAGGTGCGTATTAAATGGTCTAGAATCACCGTTGTAGATTTAGGATAATTAAAACTGTGTATAAAATCGAAATAAATATATATTCTTAAATTATACAAATTTTAAAGAACTTATGAATCTATTTAAATCAAGGGTTTGGTGAGAATATTGATTAAATGTCCTCAATGCGGAGCAGATAACGAAGAAAATTACAACTTCTGTCAATCGTGTGGAGAAAAACTGGAATCTAACAACAATTGCCCGGAATGTGGCGTGGAAAATGATGAAAATGCTAAATTTTGTGTATCGTGTGGTGCAAGTTTAGAAAATGGAGAATCAATTGATAATAAATCAATTAATGGGAAAAAGGATTCTGAAAACGTTGTTTCGCTGGATTTAACCCCTGCTGAATCACTCATGATTATGGATCCTAAGTATTATCAAAGTGGAGCTGCACTAAAGGACCTTTTGAAAATGACCTTTATAGACCTCATCTTTAAAGGCGTTTTTAAATTAGAAGTTGAAGAAGTTGAAAAGAAAGGATTTTTTGGCACTAAAATAGTTCAGGAAACCAATCTTTACGAGGGGAAGAATTTCAACTTGCCTCTTAAGCCTCATGAAGAAATATTCAGAAAAAATTTGCCAAGTAAAGTAAACAGCAAGAGATTTAGAGAACTTCAAAAGCGTGTTGCCAAGCATTCAAAAAATTATGCAAAGAAAAAACTCCTTGAACCGTTAGCTGAAGCGGGTTATTTCAATGTGGAAAAGAAGTTTCTAGGTAAAAAGTATTCATTGAGCGAAAAAGGGATAGAAACTCAAGAAATGATTTATAAATTAAAAAATGAAGGGTTAAATCTCCAAGATTGGGTAGATAATGATCCAGAAAGGGCCAGAGCATATCTCATGATGGGCGGATCAAACATTTTCTTAACCGACGATTATTAT
The DNA here is from genome assembly GCA_023434825.1 of Methanobacteriota archaeon. Taxonomy (GTDB): domain Archaea; phylum Methanobacteriota; class Methanobacteria; order Methanobacteriales; family Methanobacteriaceae; genus Methanobacterium_D. The sequence continues at coordinate 17,926 of JAEYSH010000173.1, forward strand.
TTCGAATGGTTTAAAAATAACTCCAAAAAAATAGGCGCATTATTTGCAGGGGCAGCAGTTATTGGTACAGCATATGCATTCAATAAATACCGATGGTACAGTGCATTTAATAGACATCATTCACATGGCAGTATTGACTTCGATGATTTTGATTCCTTTGATTCCTTTGATGACGGGGGCTTTGATATATTTTCAGATTTTGATGCATTCGATGCCTTTGATTCCATTGATTTCGACAGTTTCGACTCTGGATTTGACGACGGCGGATATGATGGAGGATTCGACGGCGGTGATTTTGGAGGGGGCGGAGATTAGCCCCAAAATTTTTATTTTTATTTTATTAGTAAATGAATTCCATTGTAAAGGAAATAAAGCGCAAATATTACAAGTATAACTCCAAGAACGCGCATTATGTAAATATATGGCTTACCTGTTATGAAGTCGCGTGATTTCCCTGTTGCATAAGCCAAGGCTATTTTTGAACCAACTAAAAGCGCATAAAATCCAATCAGGAATAAAAATGGAGATAAAACACTTTCAGTGTAAGAACTGATTAGAATAGGGCCGCCTATGGTTATCCAGAATAAATACGGGGCAGGATTTAAGAAATTAACAGTTGCGCCCTTTTGCAGTGATTTAGGCTCTTCAATTTTAACATCTTCACATAGACCTTTTGTTTTAAAGCTTTCATAGGCCATATATCCAAGATATATGCCTCCAATAATTGAAATAATGCCTAAAATGCTCGTGTAAGCTGAGATTAATGAGAGGAATAATACAGTTAGTAATATGATAGGTATATCGGTGATTATGGGTGCGAAGGCAACTTTTATTCCTTCTTTGTAGCCGTGTTTTAGTGTTTGTGAGATTACGAGGACAAGTAAAGGGCCTGGTGAGAAACCGGCGTATAGGCCGAGTGTAATTCCTGCAATTAGTAGTTCAATCATTTTTTTACCTCAATGAATTTAAGTTTAAGATAATAAATTATACATTTGTTATGGTTTTATGATAATATGCAATATTTTTATATCTAATTAATGTAATCATAAAATAAACAAATATAATTATTAAAGAATAGTTTAGTTCAATTTTACGTTGGTGAAAGAATGCCAAAAAAAGATAGGCCTAAAATAAGATGCTATGGGATAATACCTACAGATAAAATATTTATAATTAAAGATGTTATAGAAAATGCAGCTATTAATTCAGAAATAGGTTTATTTTTTACAAGTAACTCTGATTTTTCGCCAATAATGCTTTCTGCATTAATTTATACCGAAATTGCTGATAGTGATTTGATTATTGCAGATATTTCACAAGAAGATTCAAAATTGTTCTACGAAATAGGTATAGCACATGCAATGAATAAACCTATTATTTTTATATTTGAGGAAGAAATGACAGAAGGTTTGCTATATTTTAAAGATTATCATTTTATTCCATATAATTTGACTTCAGATGGAATAATAGATTTTAAATATAGATTAAGCAATGTTTTAAATGATTTTATAAATATGCCGCGAGCATTCAGCATTCCTATGCCCTTCTCTATGGAAAATAATGTCCAATATTATATTGATTTAGATAGATTAGACCCTCGTGAATTTGAAAATTTATGTTATGAATTATTAACTCAACTAGGCTTTAAAGAAGTTAAATGGAGTAAAGAATTTTATGAAATCGATTTAATGGCTACATTACCAAAAAAAGATCCAGATAGTTATGAATACAAAGAGTTATGGTTCATTTCTATTGGTGATAAATTAAATGATTTAGTTTTTCATGATCCTGATTATTTCATTCAAAGAATTTCAAAGACTTATGAATATGAGATTTCTAATACAATTGAACAAGATTTACCTGTAACTTTGCTTTTTATTATTAAATCTAATGATAATGATTTCATTAACTCTCTTAAATGTCGAATAAAACGATCTGAAAAGAAAATGAAAAGATCAGGTTACCCATTATCATTTAGAATAAGAATATGGGATCCAAGTTACCTAACGAATTTAATTCAACAATATCCTCAAATAGGATATAAATATTTCCATGAGGATATGGGATCTGAGAATAAATATCGTAAGACAACAGAGGAATTATATTTAGAGAACGTTGAATTAAATGAAAGTCTTCAATTAGCACTTAATAATTTAGAAAAAGAAAAAAATAAACGTTTTA
>JAEYSH010000180.1 GCA_023434825.1 Methanobacteriota archaeon
ATAATAAAAGCCAAGCCCTTGATAACGGTACAAACAATTGGGATAATGGAACTACTGGAAATCATTGGAGTGATTGGCCGGCTGGAGTTCCAAGGCCTATTAGTGGAGGTTCAAACATAGACAATCATCCATACTAGCAAGGAATAAAAAAAAATACTTTTCAATTTGTTTTTATTTTAGATAAAAACAAATTTTATTCTTATTTTTTAAATTAGATAAATTAAATGAATTTATACTTAATTATGCGTATTTTAAATTAAAATTAAATTATTTCTCTTTTTATGGATTGGAATGACTAAAGTGACAACAGTAAATATATATACTTATTAAACGAATATAATAACGACTCAAAAAACGAGGCTGAAAAAATGACACATAGAAGATATAAGAAAAGGACTATTTTAGATAGGAAAGGTTTAATTGAACGAATGCTGGAAGATACTTCCAAAACAATAGACTCCATAAAAACTGATTTAGAAAAGTCTGTTGTTGATTATACATTTGTTCCAGGTAAAGACATAATAGAAACTGATGAAGATGTTATCGTCCATGTAGATTTACCAGGAATCAAAAAAGAAGATATAGAACTAAGAATTACAGAAACAAAGCTCAAAGTAAAGGCTGATTTTGATATAGAGCTTGAAGTGGAGCAAGGAAAATATATAACTCTTCACGATAGAAAATCTGGTGTAATGAGAAGAACTGTAAGGTTCCCTAAAAAAATTATACCTGATGAAGCTGAAGCGACCTTCGAACACGGTGTTTTAACTGTGGAAGCTCCAAAACTGGAAAAAGAAGAAAGTTTCAAACTGGAAATCAAATAATTAAGATTTCCCCTTTTTAAAATTTTTTTTAATTATTTTAAATAAAAAAAGGAATTATTTTTTAATTAAAGTTTCATTCAGATGATTTATTTCCTTTTTTTTATAAATTAACTTACTAATTTTCCTTTTTAATTATTTATTATAATTCAATTAGTTAGTAGTAGGATCAATGCAGAAATCTATCCAAGTACAATATTATTTTAATTTTTTCTCCGTTTTTTTCAAATTTAAATTTAATTAACTTTATTAAGATTAAAATATTAAGTTTCATTATGTCTTTAAAAATTGCAGTTATTATTGGAACAAGACCAGAAATAATTAAAATGGCCCCAGTAATTGATGAAATAGAACAAAGAAATATAGAATATATTTTAATTCATACAGGGCAACATTATGATCATGAAATGTCAGATCAGTTTTTTTTGGATTTAGAACTTAAAAAACCAGATTATAATATAGGTGTTGGATCTGGATCTCATGGAAAACAAACTGCCAATATGATTATAGGTATAGAAGACGTTTTATTAAAAGAAAAACCCGATCTGGTACTTGTTCAAGGAGATACTAATGCTGTACTCTCTGGAGCAATTGTGGCTTCAAAACTTCATATTCCCCTTGGACATGTTGAAGCAGGTTTAAGGTCATACGATAAATCTATGCCTGAAGAAATTAACAGAGAAGTAGCAGATATTTGTTCACAGATGTTTTTCGTTCCGACAGAAGAATCCGCAGTCAATTTACTTCTAGCGGGCATTAGTCCTAAAGACATATTTATAACTGGAAATACAGTTGTTGATGCTTGTGTTAGAAATCTTAAAATTGCTAAAAATAAATCAGAGATGCCTTTTAAGATAGATAGAGAAGACAAAATATTAACTCTTACAATGCATAGAGCAGAAAATGTTGATAATTCTATACGACTTCAAAATATTATAGATGCATTAATGGAACTAGAAGACGTTACTGTAATATTTCCTGCGCATCCAAGAACTCTTAAAAATCTTGAAAAATATGAATTACTTGAAAAAATGGAAAATGCAAAGCATATACAGATTATAAAACCTGTTGGATATCTTGATTTTTTATTATTGCTTTCAAAATCTAAATTAATAATGACAGACTCTGGAGGATTACAGGAAGAAGCAATTACTTTAAATATACCTTGTGTAACACTTAGGTATAACACTGAACGTCCAGAAACAGTTACTGCTGGTGGAAATGTCCTTTTAGGTGCTGATAAAGATGTAATAGTTAAAAATGTTAACGAAATTTTAAATAATTCTGAAATATATGCTAAAATGAGTAATGCTAAAAATCCATATGGTGATGGAGATTCATCTAAAAAAATCCTTAATTCTATTATCAAGCTTCATGATGAAAATAAACTAAAAACTGTTGTGCCAAAAGATATAATGAAAACAAGAAGCCGTACCCTTATTGAAATAAATGAAAATATCAGTGTTTTTGAATTTGAAAAGAAAAATGAAGGAACTACTGTAAAAATGGCCTTTGAAAATGGTAAAGTCTTATATCCTCATGGAAATCTTAAATTAAAAGGTATGTTTGTTTTAGTTGAATTGTTAAACGATAATTAAGATTATTACATATTTAGTGCAATAGCTAAAATTAAGTGTTCATTTAGATATCAATATGCTTAAATTTTTGCAAAAATAAAGCAAAACTTTTACATTAATTTCGCGTTAAGCTCATTTTTTATGTTATTTTTTGCCTATTTTTAAGCAGTTTTTAACCTTTTATATCATTTATAACTAGTTTATAAATCTCTTTTAGATATTTAAAGTTATATACAATTAGTAAAATTATTTATAAGTTAGATGAAGCCTATGATTAAGTTTATATATTTTTATAGTTCTTATTTTTTTATATTTTTCCTACACGGTTAGAGCTTTTTAATAATATCTTACTTTTTTAACTATTTTTATTTAATTAATAATTTAAATATTAATTTTTTCAATTCCATATGGATTAATTAAAGTTAATTCATCTTTTTTATCATCATCTCTATATTTTCTATATATAAAATCTGTTTCTAAAACTCTTGATTCAGAATTATTTCCCTTTTTTGTGCGTATATTACCGAAAAAAATAGCATTATCTTCATTTTCATATTTAACACAGTCAATATCACTAGTAACAGGTATTCGAACTACTTTTTCACCCCAGTGTCCCGGATACCGGCGCTCCAAATACCAGGCCATAGCTCTCCAATTAGTTTCAGCATGTTTTTTTAGTATGGCTAAATCTCTTGCCTCGCTCCACGCTTTAGCATGTTCCACTTCCAAGTAAAATTTTCTATATTTAGTAGCCCTCTTAGAATTTTCACCTTTCTTCATCCAGTAATAATAAGTGGACCTATCTATACCCATCATAGCACACGCTGTTTCAACATAATTTCCGTATTTAATAAGATTTACAAATTCTTCACGAAATTGCGGTGTTAATTTAGAAGGTCTACCTCTTTTGGACATAATATCACAAGTATAATCTATATTCCAATCTTACACTTAAAATTATTCTAGATTCAAAAATAAATAGCTTCTTGCCAGTAATGAATATAATTAACTAAAATATAGTTTAATATGCTTTAAACTTAAAAATTAAAGACTAAAATCACTATTTTTCTATGTATCGCATTGAATCACATTTAAATAGTTTAAAAACAGATATAATAGTATATAATATCAATAAAATAATGGAGGAATGTTAAAAATGAAAAAAACCGACAAGATAATTTTATTAGATTTAAACTACACATTAGTGAGTAATTCCAAAGAAAACAGGTTTACAAGACCTTATCAAAACAAAATTAAAAAAGAAAAATATCGTTCGTGGTTGATTGATCTAATCAAAGAAGAATATGTTATCTTAATTACTGCAAGACCAGACTATCAAAAAGAATTAACACTTCAAAGCATATCAAATACATTAAAATGGCAACCAGATGAAGCCTACTTCAATGAACTAGACCAGAGACCACCAAGTTGTAAGGAACGAATACTAAATGAATACATCTTTCCCCAACATGGTAGAGAAGTTAACTATTTTGCTTTAGAGTCCAATCCTCAAACTAAAAGAATGTACAGAAAATACAATATTCCCTCTGTTTCAGTTGTTTATGAGAGGCAAAGCGAAGATTTCATTAAAAAAATATTATATGACAATGAATTACAGCTAAAATTACTTGAAAATCTGGAAATGGAAAAGAAAATCATCAAAGATGAAAAACAGATGACTTTAGATTAAATGAGAAACAATTCATGTCTTAATTAGTAAAATAGTAAAAGTTGATATTGAACCATTATTCTGCAAAAATAATTACAGTGGAGACCAACATATCCAAGTCCTACAATACAGATTTTTGCATACCACTAGATTTTATCAAGTGTTCTATCGTACATTGAGTTTATCAAATAAAAACATATAATAGTAAATCATATAAAGATTAAAAGTCATTTAAAGCTTAATATTATAATTAGCTTAATGTAATTTATTAAATGTAAAAATTCATGATTATCAAACCATATTTCTACAAAAACGATAATCGAATAAAGCAAATAGTACAGGTACTCTAAAAGTTTTAAAAAATGCAAGCGCCAGTGGAGTTAAAAAAGTTGTATTTGCGTCTTCATCTTCTGTTTATGGTGACACCCCAAATTACCAAACGTTGAATCAATGCCTATAAAACCCAAATCACCTTATGCTGTAAATAAAGCAACAGTTAAAAGGTATTGCAAAGTTTTTGAGGAAATATATGGATTATAAACAACTGCATTATGCTATTTCAATGTATTTGGGCCTCGTCAAGACCCTAATTCACAGTATGCTGGAATAATACCCAAATTAACATCTATACTAAATGGAGAATCACCAACTGTCTATGGTGATGGAAAAGAAAGCAGGGACTTTATATTTGTTAAAAATGTTGTTGATGCAAATAGTAAAGCTGCCGAATCTAAAGAAACAGGAAACTTTAACATTGTTTGCAGAAGGAAAATAACACTTAATGATTTACTTTCAATGATCACTGATATATTTGGAATGGATATTGAACAGGGATATGTTGATTCAAGGCTAGGAGACATTTACATTCATTTGCAGACATTAATAAAGTAACATCATTAG
>JAEYSH010000098.1 GCA_023434825.1 Methanobacteriota archaeon
GTCTTTCCTCTTGGCGCAGGGGGCGGTGGGGGGATCCTTATATTTTCAAGTGAACCAGAATCACTTGAAAATTTACGTCAAGATCTTAAAGGAATTTATAATCAAATTCCATTTAAAATTTTATCCAATGGGCATAAAATTTGTAATATTAAAAAGGTATGACCTTATAAATCTACTTTAGTTGCCATTGGAGGTTTAAATCTCATTATCAAAATAAAAGCCACTATTAAAAGCACTGTACCTGCTAAATATGGTGCATTGGGCTGTATATTATCATATAGTAAACCTGCTGCTAAAGGACCTAATACACTCATTAAACTATTAAGTGCAGCACTAACTCCGAACACTTCACCTATTTCGTTTGGAAGTACTATTTTAGAAATTAGAGAATTTATGGTAGGTGTAATAAAACCTACCCCTAAACTTATAATTCCCAAAATTGGGTAAAGCATCCAGAAAGAATTCGCAGTGGAGAAAAGGAATAATCCAAAAGCTAAAATTAAAATTCCACTCATTGAAAGGTTTTTATCACCAAATTTTTTAGAAAGTTTGCCTATTAAACCTCCCTGAACAACAGCAATAACTATTCCACTTACAAATAGCAATCCACCAATATTTAATGGATCTAAATTAAATTAGCTTATGGCATATACGGGGAAAGTAATTGTAAACCCGTTAAAAGTGAAGTTCACTATAATAAAAACAATTAACAGTATTCCAAGCATTGAACGGGTTATATATTTTCCAATTGAAGCTAAAGGGTTTAAATCCTGCAATTTTAGGGGTTTTGACTCTCTTTTTTCCTTGGAAAGTGTTTCTGGTAATATGAAATATCCGGCAGCTGTAGCTGCAAGTGCAAATACGCCCGCAGCGTAAGCTGGAGCAGAAAGACTTATTTGACTTAAAACACCTCCGATTACTGGCCCAATAATAAATCCTAATCCGAATGCTGCACCAATAATTCCCAAATTTTTAGTACGTTCCTTTACTGAAGATATATCAGTTACAATTGCAGTTGCAATGGAAACATTCCCTCCAGTGAAACCATCGATGATTCTGGAGATGTAAAGTATCCATAAAGCTCCACCAATTCCAAATATAAAATAACCAATTGCAGATCCAAATAAACATATTAAGAGAATTGGTCTGCGTCCGAATCGATCAGAAATTCTACCCAGAATCGGCGCTGCTATAAATTGAGAAATAGCATATAAAACTGTAAGTAAGCTTACTGCAAATGCTGTGGTATTATATTCCCTAACAATAAATGCCTGGACAGTTATTAATAAAGTAAGTCCAATAAAATTGAATAAAACAATTGTAAATAGGAATGCTAATATCTTTTTATTTTGATCCATAATTTCACTTGTTGTTTAGTTTTTAAACTGGACGTTGTTTCTTTTTAAAATATCATTTATATAATCTGAAGATAAAATTATGCTTGAATCACATGTTAAAGATTGTCTGAAATTATTTTCTATTCCATATACTAAAATTCCAACTACTTTATTGTTACTGTCTACCACTGGACCTCCGCTTGCACCTCTTGCAGTTTTTGCGTTAGTCTGATAATATTTAGTACCAAAATTATTATTGAGCCCTGTCATTAATGTTCCTTCGCTTTCTGTAGGGTTTATTGAATCTTGAAATTGTGCGTTTTTTTATCCAGGATAGCCATATATTGTAATCTTTTCACCTGCAACTGGTCTATTTGAGCTTATATGTAGTGCTGGGAGATTTTTAACATTATCAATCTTTAAAAGAGCAATATCTTGGTATACATCAGAATTTCCAGTATCAACTATTCGTGCATCAAACATTTTTGAATCTTTTAAGAAGTAATTAGATGGCGTTATCACTTTGATCATTTGTTTATATGACTTTACTGTAATGAGGTTCTTTTCAGCCATTGTTAGTGATAATAAATTTACTGAAGAAGGATCTGTAGAATTAATTGTTGTATTATTACCCTCTATTTCATTAATTAATTTGGGATTTTTGTTTTTTAAATAATCTGTAATTGCTATCTGGGTTAAATACTGCTTAATATCATTATCGTCCATTAATTTTAGTTGTTGGCTTTCAGATGATGTTGGATTACCTATCACATGAAATGCTGTTATGATATAACCATCAGAGCTTATAATCAATCCCGAACCAGTCCCAAGAGGATAATAATTTACGTTTACATCAAAACTTTTATTAAGTGTGGGATCGGTTATTGTGACGGCTCCTGATACTCCATTTTTAGATTAAAACTGTTGCAGTGTTTGGATTGGAATTAAAATAATTATCATAGACATTTAATGCTAAAAATGATCCGGCTATTATTAAAATTAAAGATAAAACAATAAAAAAAAACGCTTTAAACGATAAACTCATTTATAAACCGCCATTATAGAGTAAAATATATGTTTTTAAAACTTTTTCTACTTTTATTTATTTAATTCCAAATATATTTAATTTTAGAATAATTTTCCGAATAAATATAATACTTATTAACTATATATTATTACTAATTAAATAATTTATAATACGGGGTGAATTCATGGATCAGGTGTTATTAATACTTCAAGTTGAAAATTATGAAAGATGGAAGCGAGTAGCTGAAGAAGGAGCTGGAACTCGTAAAATTATGGGTTCTAAAGAAGCTTTTGTTTACAGAGACGAAGCCAATCATAATGAACTGGTGATTTCATATAAATGGGATGATCTGGCCAATGCACATAAATTCTTTGAATCCAAAGATTTTAAAGAATGGATGGAAAATTCAGGGGTTAAAGGACAACCAGAAATCCATTATATTGAAGATATGGATAGACTAATAGGATAAACTTATTTGGCGAAATAATATTCAATATGTGCTTCTAATCAATAAAATAGAAAATTATGAAAAATAGAAGCCAGTATTTGATAAATAATATGGATATTCGAATAGATAATGGCTCTAAAGAGGCTAATGTTTTCCTTAATGCAAATAATCAAGATGAAGTCGTAATTTTATATGAATGGGATAATCTGGATAATGCTAAACAATTTTTTGAATCTCCAGATTTAAAAGCAAAAATGGAACGTGTTGGAGTCCGTGAAATGCCAGATGTTCATTTTCTTGAAGGTATGGAAAAACATAAGGATAATTATATAATTTAGTCTTTAAAAACGGGAATTAAACCGGAACTCTTTCCAGTAATAGACTCTCCACAGTTTGAAGTTACAATAAATGTGTTTTCTATTCCTACCATTCCAATATTTTCAATTCCTTTTTTTGGTTCAACTGCAAATACCATTCCTTCTTGAATAGGTAAATCAAATCCTCTTGCTATTACTGGTAATTCATCAATTAATAAACCAATACCATGACCAAGGAACTTTACTTTGTGATCTTTAAAACCCATGAAATTTTGAAGGAAATCGTCATCAGGACCATTCATTATTGTATTATAAATCTCAGATGGAATAGCACCGGGTTTTAACATTTCTGCAATGTTATTTTGAATTTCTACACATTTATTATGTGCATCTATTGCATATTGTGGCAATGATTCACCGAACATGTAAGTCATTGTTTTATCGGTATTATATCCACCAACAGCACATCCAATATCAATAAATACTAGATCTCCTTTTTTTAGTTTTCTGTGGCGACTTCCAAAAACTGGTACTGCCGGGCTTAAACCATAATTTCCACTTGCACCATCAAAATATGTTGGATAAATTGAACTTTCACCAAAACCAACGTGTCCAACAACCATTTCGGTATCAAACATTCCAAAACGGGTCACTCCGTCATGTCCTTCTTCTATAAGGATAGAAAATAATTTCGATGCCAGATCAGCTTCAGTCATTCCCTCTTTTAAAATTTGAGGTGCAATATCTTCAAGCACATTTTCATGGATTTTTCCGGATTTTCTAAGTAGTGAAAGCTCATAATTACTTTTAACCGCCCTTACTGCAGCAATATGAATATCAACAGATTTAATGTTTTTAAAAGGGAAATGTTTTTGGAATCTTTGATATAAAGCAAGCGGTACAATTTCAGTTTCTAAATATACAGTCTCTGGTAGTTTATCTATGCTCTTTGCAGCATCACGAAAGCTTCTCATGGGTTGTATATTTGGAAATAAAGATTCATCTAAGGCTCTCTGGTAGCTTCGCCTTACCCAGAATACTGGATCACCATTGTTAGGGATAATTAACATTCCATCCTGCATGGTACCGGTGAAGTAGAAAAGATTTATATTACTGAAAATAACTGCAATTTCCCATTCGGGGCTTGAATGATTCATATGAGTTTTAAAACGATTCATACGGTCTATTAATTCCTTTGAAGGCACTTTATTCATTATGTGGCTCCTGACTTGTTTTAATTTCTTGAAAATAGGTTAATATTTAAATTCTGTTTATACATATTAAAATATATTGAGGAGTATTTATGAATGAAATTAATCAAATTAGAGTACCAGATACAGAAAATATGGACAAAATATTATCATATTTACCTTATTTTACATGTAAAAGCAATGATTTTTACAGTATAGATTCTAAATTATCTCTTGATCCATATAACTATTCAGAAAGAACAAGTAAGTTCATTCATGATATTTACACTGAAAATTTTATTTATCCATTTGATTGGGGAAATTGGAGCAAAGTGGCTGAAAAATTTTTTCAAAATCATGAATTAATAAAGAAAGCAAATATTTATGAAATTCAAAAACTTCTAACTACTCTAGTACGTTCCGAGAGATTCTGTTCAGGAGTTATAGCTTCAAATATTGATAATAACACCATTCCTGAAATATTAATCAGAATAAAAGAAATCCGGCAAGAAATCACTGATAGAAGAAGGGGAAGTCTTATTGGCCTTGCTGTTGGCGATGCATTAGGTGTTCCGCTTGAATTTAAGTCTCCAGGAACTTTTGAACTGGTGGACGATATTATTGGGGGTGGTCCCTTCAATTTGAACCTTGGAGAATGGACAGACGATACCAGTATGGCATTATGCCTTGCTGAAAGCCTTATTGAAAAGAATGGATTTGATCCAAAAGATCAGTTACAAAAATACTGCAAATGGTACAATCAGGGTTATTTAAGCGTTAACGGAGAATGCTTTGATATTGGAAATACTACCAGAGAAGCTTTAAGTAAATTTCAAAATACTAATGAACATTTTTGTGGTTCTGATTTTGAATATTCTGCAGGTAATGGTTCTATAATGCGATTAGCTCCAGTTCCTATTTACTATTTTTACAATCCAAGTTTAGCAATTGAAAAAGCAGAGGAAAGTTCTCGTACAACACATGGCCATAGATTGACTATAGATGCATGCAAATACATGACTGGCATAATGGTAGGTGCAATAATAGGCCATTCTAAGGAGAAAATTCTATCTAAAAGATATTCTCCAGTTCCAGGTTACTGGGATGCATATCAATTAGATTCAAAAATAGATGAAGTTGCTTGTGGTTCATTTAAACATAAAAATCCTCCAGAAATACAGGGAAGGGGATATGTCGTTAAATCACTTGAAGCAGCTTTGTGGGCTTTTTATAACAGTGAAAGTTTTGAAGAGGGATGTTTAAAAGCTGTTAATTTAGGTGATGACGCTGATACCACTGGTGCAGTTTATGGC
>JAEYSH010000020.1 GCA_023434825.1 Methanobacteriota archaeon
GTTATATCCTGATGGAACTAATGATGTTGAAAAGGTTTGGTATAAGGATTTTGAAGAAGGGATTTTATGATTAGAATTTATGAATTATGGAACTGTTATGATGAATGCGAAGGGATAAAAGAATTGGAACACGAACATGAAATGCAATCATTGTGAAAAAAAGACGATTAAATACGCTGAATTTGAAGAAGGCATTTATTATTATTGTGAAAACTGTTTACGACTCACATATAAGGAGTTTGGATTATGGCATCAAATAAAGAATTTATTCAAGATGATGAAGAAGTAAATGATTGGAATTTAGTTTTAGGACATAAATTTGAATCAAGAGCAAAAATAAAAGGCATGAGCTATAATAAAGCTAAAGAAATAGTTAAAGATGCTAAAACAGATGTTAATGCAGGTTATTGGATTAGTGATAAAAAATATAATACCGCAGTTTCTGTTCTTGGAAAAAGAGGTATGAAAAATCTTGAAAAAGAAATATATGGATTATAAATAAGAAGGTGTTAAAATTACTTGTATAGTTGGAATTGTAGATCCAGAAAATAAAGAAGTTATAATTGGTGGAGATAGTCAAACCAATGCAGGAAATCATATAATGCGTACTATGAGGGATAAAGTTAATAAAAAAGTACCTTATGTGATTGCAGGGGCAGGGCCTTCCAGAATAAGCCAATTAATATTATACTCAATGGATTTAACTAGAATACCTTTTGAAACTGGAAGAGATGAATATGAGTACATGATAAATGATTTTGTCCCATTAATGAGAAAAACATTAATAGATGCCGGACAACTCTCAACGCTTTCGGGCGTTGAAGAAATGGAAAATACATTTTTAATTGGGTTGAACGGACATTTGTTTGATATAGGTATTGATTTTTCAGTTGATGAGCATACTGAAGGATATTGTGCTATTGGTAGTGGAATGGAGTATGCATTAGGTGTTTTACATTATTTAAGGAATAGTGCTTTATCATCTAAAAGAAAAATACAAAGGGCTTTAGAGGCTGCAAGTTATTATAATAATACTGTTGGAAAACCTTTTGTTTTTGAATCTGTTAAATTAATTGAAAATAAATCTAATTGTATTGGTTTTGATTTAGATTCTATTTTGGAAAGGGCTAATAAGAAAATGGCAGAAGGAGAAAAAGATGACTAATTATTTTAAATGTCCTAAATGTAAAAGCGTAAATCTTGAAGAAATTTTAAATGATGACTACATGAAAATAATACATTTACACTGTCTTGAATGTAATTATCAATTTCATATTCCTAAAGATGATTAATTTTAAACCTTTAATGGAGGTTTTATTATGTTTTATTTCCTTTTATGTGGCGATGTGGCATGATTTAAACAAGCGTAGCAGTTTAAATTAACTACTATAAAGGAGAGGATTTAATATTAAGCGATTATATATTCTTATTTTTATTATCCTGCTTATCTGTACTTGTATTTCACCTATTCACGCAGGGAAAAGTATTAGGGCGTATAATATAGAAATAACCAAGGATTATGTTAGTTCTAATGGCGTTTGCAGTTGCTCTTTAATGGAGAATAGAATACATCATTTTAAGATGTTTAAAAACTATTGTCCTTACTGTCATAAGAAGGGAACATTATCTTTTGAAGAAGGATCTGCAAGTTACACAAGTCCGGAGGGAATGTGGTATTGTACCCGATGTGATGCTGATTTTTGTCTAGTTCATGGAAAAGAACATATAAACAATAACGCTAAATGGTTAAGTACATATAGTCCAAAGCAGGTAAAAACAGAAGAGAAAACAGATAATAAAACTGATTTATTGAGTTTGTATAAAGAATTTGATTTATTTAAAATATGAAAACCCTGGAGAATTAACTTTCCCCAGGGTTCTTTTTTTATCGAAAAATATTAAATATAACAAAAAAGATTATAATATATATAACGCTTTTAATTTGTTTAAATTCACACAATAACGTATTAATACGTTTAAAACCAATTAATACAAATATACTATGCATTATGCTTAAATAAGGTATAAACACAACAAATTAAAAAGATTTATAAGTTATAAAATTAAATTTTAAAGAAGTAAATAAAAGAGAGGATCAGTGTTAAATATGGATGAAGTAACTTTATTATTAATCGTACTAATTGTAAGCTTTATAGGTGTTTCAGCTCTTACATTCGTTATGAACAAAAGTGCTACCGATTAATTAGCTTAAATCTTATTATTTTAAATTAAAATATTTATTTTTGATTATTATTTTTAAATGAAATTTTGAATTCAGCTCCATTTTTATTATTTACTTCTATTGTTCCATCGATCTGATTTACAAGGGAATTTACGAGCTGCAGACCTAATGATGAGGTATTTTGGAAATCGAAGTTTTCAGGTAATCCTTTTCCATTATCCCTTACAATCATTTCCAGCATATTTTCACTCTCTTCTTTTAATTTAACGTTTATTATGCCTCTAAATTGATTTTTATCAAAATTCATATTTTCCTGAATTTTATCATTAAACGCATGTTTTATAGAATTGGTTACAAGTTCATTCAGAATTAATCCACAGGGAACTGCAGTATCTGCATCAAGCGTTACTTTACATAAATCCATTTCTGGTTTTATTAAACTAATATCCGTTCTATATGATTGTAAAAGACCTGAAACTAATTTATTTATGTATTCATCAAAATTTAACCGAGCTAGATTTTCTGTTTGATAAATATTTTCATGGATCATGGCCATGGACTTTACTCGGTTCTGGCTATCCTTGAAAATATCCATCACGGACTCATCATCAATATGGCGGGATTGCAGGCTTAAAAGACTGCTTACTATTTGCATATTATTTTTTACACGATGGTGTATTTCTTTTAACAGTACTCTATTTTCTTCTAAAGAGGTTTTTATTTGCTTTTCAGCACATTTACGATCATCAACATTTCTACTATTGCATACAAAACCCTGATGAATTTTTTCATTAAATAATGGTTTGCCTACTGTTTGAATCCAAATATACTCTCCAGCAGCTGTTTGATGACGGTATTCTATTTCATTATGAATATTATCATCACGTGCTTTCATAAATGATTCTTCTATTATTTGCAGATCATCTGGATGCACCATTTCCAGTGCTCGCTTACCTATTAATTCATGTGGTTTATAACCTAAAATTTTAGAGCATGAAGGGCTTATATATTCATAAACTCCTTTAGAATTGCACATTGTTACAATATCCATCATATTATCAGTAATTAAACTTAATCGTCTTTCTCTTTTCTCTAATATTTCCTTATTTTCCTCGAGTAGTTTTTTATTTCTGTTAATTTCTTCAACTGAAATAATCTGGCGAATAAATACCATTGTTATCATAATTAAAGAGCCAAAAATTATTATATTCAAATTAGAGTTGTTAGGATATAGATAAACACCTAATAAAAAGATATATATGAATATAAGCCATACTAGGGGTAAATATGAGCTCCAATTAGGCTTAATTCCAAATTTGAATGATTTTAAATATTTCGATTTAAATTTATCGTCTTTAATATATGAAATACCAGCTAATGCAGTTAAAATATAAGAAATTACCCATCCTGCATCTAAAAGTCCTCCTGATTGGTAAAACCCAAATAAATATTGATAAATGAATATTAGGTTAGTTAGTACCAAAATAGCTGCGCTAACACTTAAAAGGGTAAATGAGACTTTTTTTACCTTCCCAAACCAGTTGAATAACAGATAAATCAAAGTAAACAATAAAAAAATGTCGAGTAGCAGATATGATAAGTATATAATCATACCTGAACTGGCTATAGAATTTTTTTGTATAATTGGTTCTATTAGGACTATCCAGAGAATTAAAGCAGCAGTAATTATTAATATGCCCGTATCAAGGAGTATCTGGTACTTTCTTATGTCACTGGTTTTATTTACAGGTAAATATAAAATTCCAATTAAAATTAGAGGATAATATACAAAATAAAAAATATTTGCAAAAATGGATGAAATTTGATTAGAACCATCAGGAAGCATTATCCAGATTATATTACCAATTAAAGTAACTATAATGGATGCTGTTATTAATGTCCATCCTGCAAACGCTTTTTTACCTAATTTATATGATTGCTTTATTACGTAAAATAGAATTGATAGAACCATAAAATTGATCAAAATGAATATATAATCATCTAAAATGTGGAAATAGGGTGAATAATTATTGAATATGATTAAAAATACCAGAAATATCGATAAAACGATTAAAAGATTACGAAAAGACTTGATGTTTAGTTTATCTCTAGAAAATGTCATTTCTTAGCCTCTTGATACCTTTTGAGTTTTTAATATTATTAAAATTTCAAATAATAAAAAACTTTGTGTTAATACTTAAAATCAAAAGGTAGTAATGACAAACATTTGTTATTAATCCATATAAAAAACAGAGAAATTAAAATGGGTTCTAATTATAAATCTAAACTTTAAATAAATAAAATAAGTGAAAATTAAATAAAAAAGAGTTTTATAATACTAAAAATAGATTGCTTATTGGTTATCTTCTTCATCTAATGCTTTTAGCAGTTCTTCCCATGCTTCTAAGGATTCTTTAGCTTCCTGATCGGTTAAAACTTCTATTGCATATCCTGAGTGAACAAGAACATATCTTCCTACTTCTACTTCTTCAACTAAGTCCAGTTTAGCGTTTTGCCTAACGCCACCAAAGTCAACAATTGCTACGTTATCGTTAATTTCTACTATTTGAGCTGGTGCTGCGATACACATTTAAAATCTCCTCTTGTTATCTTAAATATAAATAATTTAGTTATTTCTATAAATAGATTATTTTTAAATCTTTTTAAAATTATTTGATAATTTTTTAACAATTTTAATATGTATTCATGACATATAAAAATATGCAATGGAGGAAAAGTAATGGATATTGTAGTGATTGGTGGTGGGCCTGCTGGTAGAACTGCTTCTATTGAAGCAGCAAGCATTGGAGCAAATGTAACTCTCATTGAAAACGATAAAATAGGCGGTACATGTCTTCATGAAGGCTGTATGGTAGTATGTGGGTTAAATGATTTTGCAAAGTTCTTACTTGATGCAGAAAACTTTAAAAACATTGGAATAATAGATGAAACTCATGATTTTAATTTTAAAGAAGTAATAAGTGGAGTTAAAAATACAGTTACTAAAATAAGTCATGTTCTTGGCCATGAAACTAGAGAAGCAGGAGCAGAAATAGTAATGGGGAAAGCTGAAATTGAAGAGGGAACTGTTCTTGTAAATAACGATGAATATGACTATGATAAATTAATAATAGCAACCGGAGCAAGACCAAATATTCCTCCGATAGAAGGCGCAGAAAATGCAATGACATATAAGGACATCTTAAAGTTGACCGAACTTCCAGAAAAACTGAATATTATAGGAAGTGGAGTTATTGCAGCTGAATTTGCTTCTGTATTTTCTACATTTGGTAGTGAAGTTAATGTTTTGTGCCGAAATACTTTTTTAAAAGCTCTTGATGATGATATAAAAAATTATGTTACTAAAAATCTCCTGCCTGAAGTTTTAATCCATGAAAATGTTTCCACAAAAGAAATTCATGAAGACCATATTTCAACAGAATATGGAAAAATAGATGGTATGACTCTTTTTGCTGCGGGAACAATTCCTAACTCTCAAATAGCTGCAAATTATGTGGATTTGAATGAAAAAGGTCATATTATTGTGGATAATAGGATGCAGACAAGTCATAAAAACATATTTGCTGCTGGAGATGTCGCTGGAAAAATAGGAAATACGCCAATTTCAAGGGCTGAAGGTGTTATCGCAGCTAGAAATGCTTGTGGAATCCATAAAGAGATGGATTACAACAATATTCCATATGCTATAAATTTATATTACGACGTGGCATTTTTAAATTCCAAAACAGAACAAAAAGGTATGGAAGGTTATATTCCAGGTTCTGCAGGCCCAGGATCATTTTGGAGAACACTTGAAGGAATGACAGGACTTACAAAAATGTCTGTAAATCAAAATCGTGGAGTAAATAATTTATATTCAATCTCGCCTTCATCAAGAACCAGCATGGCTTACATATCCAAATTATTAAGGGAAGGGCAGACTATAGATGATTTTGATGATTTTATAGAAGTGCACCCATCTACAGATGCTATTTACAAATTAATGAGATTTTTCGCAAGGTTTGAATAACTTTAAGTTAATCAAAACCATTTTAAGTTTATAAAGTATAAAATAAATTGGTGAAAAATATGTTAAATTGGAAATCTTTAGGTTTAGGAATGTTATTAGCAGTAGTGTTATATTTCATGTTTTTATCATTTGGATTAGCTTCTTTCAGTATATTAAGCTTTATTTTAGCGCCATTAATTGGCGGATACATTGTTGGCGTCGATGCAAAGACTGGAGCTATTCATGGATTAATCATAGGTCTTTTTGGAAGTATAATTGCTATTCTCTTACTGGTAGTATTAATCAGCTTTTATTCAACTCAACAGATTACCATTGCAAGTAATTTGCCAGTAGCAATAGTCGTATTTATTATCTACGCGATTTTTGGTGCTGCATTCGGTGCTATCGGTGCTGTGGTTAAAGAAAGAGCTTTAAATCAGTAAATATTCTTTTTCTTTTTATTTTTAGGTTATTTTGTGGAATTATAAATAATTTCAGCGATTTTATCTGCAGAATGTAGTACTTCTTTTCCGTATTTTGAAGCATTATCCTTAGTTTGATCCATATTCTCCATAAATGATTTAACAGTTTCATCGAGGTCATCAAGTTCGCTTTCAACCATAGCTCCCTCAAATACTTGACCCATGTTGTGATAACGTCCATATTTAACTCTTAAAAGAGTAATTATTGGTAAATTACATGCAATTGCTTCGTGAAGCATTACTCCATCATCAGTTATAATTACAAAATCAGCTAATTTGTACAGATCTCGAACCCAGTTAATATATCCAAGATAAATAATTCCTGGAGTTTCCAGAAATTCACGATATTTTTCATCAAGAGGATCACCAATTACAACTATATTGGCTTTAATTCCGCTATCTCTAAGTTTTGGTGCAGCTAAAGCCATTTTTTCAAAAAGAGTTGATCCGGAAGATAGAAGAATTGTAGGAAGTTCTGGATCATATTCTGGTGGCATTAATTCAAGTGCATTTGCTTTATTTCCTGATACAACTTCGGGATTTATGGGCATATAACATTTATGTATATTTGGATTAGTTGTTTCAACATTAAATAATGGAGATTCAGAAAGTGCAATTGTAGTAGTAATTTTAGCTACCTGTGCGTCTACTGGAGTTGAAACAACACCTACTGATGGTATTCCTGCTATTTTTGCTGTTGAACACCCAACTACAGCCCCTCCCCCAATTGTACCAACTATAATGTCTGGTTTAACTTTTCTATATAATCTTAAAGCTTCAAAAATGGCTTTTCCTGTTTTAATTCCTCCTGTTATTTTGGAGAATTTAGTAGCAGCATGCCCTCCTGCTTGAGGAATACTGGTTTCATGCCATTTTATGTCATTTTTTTTAAATAATAATCCTGGAGAACCATGATTTAATGCAAATTCACATTCTATTCCGTATTTAGATAAAGCTTTTGATATATTGAGCGCTATTGAAGCATCGCCCCCAATTCCTCTTCCTGTTACTACAAATAAAGCTTTCATTGAATCACCTTAAAATAAAGACTTTTTATTATTTATTATCAATTTTTCTGTATTTACATAAGTTATAAGCTTAAAATTAGATTATTTGAAATTATAACATAAATTTACGTATAAATTATAATCAAATAATTAATCTAAATATTATATAAATATTATTGTAAATTAATTTTTTTATAAAAGTTAATTTTAATTATATTGATACTTCTGTCTAAAATCAATTATACAATGAAAAAAGTATTTTTTTTAAGATTATAAAATAAAATAGGATATTAAAACTTATTTTATTAAGTTTAGATCATTTAGTGATGAATATATCATTAAAAAGGCATCATTTAACAAAACCTATGAGATTTTTATTCATTGAATTATTCAAATCATAAGGTTTAAAAAAGATTAAATATCTCATAAAACCCATTGAATAATATGAAAACAGCAAAATTAATTGTATTTTTATGTGCAGCAGTACTTCTTATTTTAGGCATATACAGCGGTATTTACCTTAAAGATCTATTTTCAGGTATTTTATGGACTGTTATAGGAATAATAATTTTCATTATAGGATATATAAGGCTTAAATAATTAATTAGAACTATATGGATTGTAAAAAAGACGTCTAAAACCTAAATATATTAAAATTTTATTTTTAACAACCAGGGATCTTTTTTTCAGGATTATTTTCCGAATAAGATCTCCAAGACCTCCCCCAGTCATTACATCCATTAAATAATCTCCAAAATGGGGATTATCGATCCCTAATTTATTTTTCAGAAATATCTCAAGGTTTTTTCTTCTAATAAATGCTATTAGAAGTGATGAAGCTACGAATAATATTAAAACAGCTAAAAAAGTTCCGCTATAGTAACCAAATCCAGAAATTGTTCCTAAATATCCTCCTAAAAGTGCATAGGATATTCCAATTGCAACTGCAAATGAATGATTTCCAATTTCGCCCATCATAATTTTTCCTTTATAATCAAGAGGAGCATAACCGATACAGGCTGCTAAAATTATTAATGGGACAACATAACTATTGAAATCTGATAATAACATTGCAATTGCTACTATAATAGACATTAGAATAACTGTTGAACATGCGGTACCCGGTTGCATATCAGAAATATTAAGTGGTTGAATCATAAGCGCTATAAGAATTGATGCTGGTCCAAAGTAAAAGAATCCCAAAACTGCAACTATTAACATTCCAATTCCTCTTGAAAGTTGCCCAATCTCAAAAGGAAGCCCTTTAATTTTCTTTCTACCTACCAAATCATCAAAAAGTGCGAAGATACCTATTATAACAATTAAATAACTTAATGGTTGGTCTATAAAAATAGCCATTGCAATAAATGGTGCAATACCAACAGCACGTGGAGTTCCACCTCTTATTGAGGTATATAGATTACTACCACTTTTTTCAATGATCCATTTAGCTGCTATTGTCAAAATAGCAGATATTAAAAATGCGAGGAATATTTCAGTATACATTGTTTATCTATTAAAAATAGAAAAAGGAGATATATTAATTTTGTTAAATTTTATTGATTATCTAATATTTCTAAAAATTTAACTGCATCATCATATTTTCTTTGATATGAGTCCTTTTTATAAGTTTCATATACCATGGTATTAATTCCGGCTTTTGCAATTGGTTTGGTGACATATACAGGGCTAGATCCTCCAGGAGAATAAATTTTCAAGAAAGTCATGTTGTTTGCAATGCTCTTTATAATATTTTTAGTTTCATTATCCTTAGAAATTGGATATATAAATCTCGGATATTTATAACCTGCTTCAGTCCATAAGTCCTCATGGATGTCTACAACAAGTTCTGGATTTATTTTAATCACATCTGGAACTACAAAATTGTTAGCGAGTAATTGTCCATTCATTCTGCCTATTGTGAAATGATAAGGGCTTTTAGTAACATGAACCTTGTATAAGACATATTTTTTAGATAAAGATTTCGAATTGTTCTTCAAAGCTTCTGCTGTTGCGTTATGAAATCCAGATTCACGTGGATGAACTCCTGTAATTAAAACAATTGTTTTTTGTGAGTTCAGATTTCCATATTCTTCTTTTTCAGCCCAGCCATAGCTTTTATTACCTAAATATTTTGAACCATTAATAGTGTTATTGTCAGATGAATTGCTGTTCCAACTGCCTTCAAAGGCAGCAAAAGCAATAATGGCAACCATAATGATTAAAACAACAGGAACCGTCCACTTTATTTACATTCCTCCAAATTAAAATATATTTAAATTTAGTAGTGCAAACTACCTAATATTATTTTGGCTTTCTAAAAATTAAATTATTTTAAACTATACTGTATCTTAATAAGCCTGCTATTCCACCTAAAGCTTCAAGCTGCTTTCCGCCTTCGTGTTCACTGCTTACAACCATCACTTTACCGCCAGTATTTTCAACAAGGTTCATTATACTTTCAATTTCTTCTTCCCGAACCATTTTATCCAGTACAAGCAAATTTTCTACAGCTCCTGCATTTGAAGCATTTTCTACTTCTAATTTTCCATAGGCAACTAAATTAGAAGTTTTTCCTATTTCTTCCAGAACCTTATTCATTAGTCTAATTTCTTGAGCTATACGGCCTTCTGCGGCGATCTGTTCTATTGTACCTTTTTTTAGCACTTCCTGAATTCCTACCCTTCCTCCGGTTCCAGTATTTTCAACGCCTGATTTTTTAGCAAGTTCTGGATATTTTTCACTTATAAAATCATAGAATTCGCCTTTAGTAAATCCGGGCCCTGCAATAACAATTCCCTGAATGTCCTCAAAACCTTCAAGAGTTTTTGCCACATCATTATAAAAATTAGTTATATTTTTGCCTCTATCTTTTTGAACAATCCTTTTTCCTGAGATTCCACCTACAATAGGTCCATAATAATCTATTCCGTACTGTTTAATGATTCCCAAATCGGCTACATCATCTTCAATTGCTACAATGATAGCTGACGGCTTTTTAGATGAGTCTACTGCAGTTTTAAGTCTCTTAATTGCCCATCTTGACCATTTTTCTTTGGTTATTTTAACGGGATTATTAAGTTTTAATTCAATGGTATGGTGAGTTCCCAATGGGACAAGATCTTCTGGTCCTTTCTCTATTATGCCTGTTGCTCTCAATTTACCAGTATATTTGTGAAAGTTTATATTTTCTACCCTTATTCCCATAAAAAATGTCTTTTTTATACCTCGATCACTTCGAAGGCGTTCTCCAGTGGAATCCTGTATTCTACGGGTAGTTCTTGAAGAGACTAAATCTCCAGGTTCAATTATATGTGATAAATGCCATAAATCATCCAGAGTTTCTGGAACCAGCTCAATAAATCCTTTTTTTGTATCCTGATGAACAATACGCATTAAATACACCATTAAATATGATTAATAAATTCAGTGAGTTAAAATCAATTACTATTATTT
>JAEYSH010000028.1 GCA_023434825.1 Methanobacteriota archaeon
TGGCCAAGAATGGTAAATAGTTATTTATAGTAATACTTTCAAATATTATAATATATTATTTGATTTTTTTGGGCTGGTAGCTCAGATGGTAGATCGTCGCCTTGGCATGGCGGAGGCCCCGGGTTCAAATCCCGGTCAGTCCATCCACCCTTTTCAAAAAAGGGATGGATCGAAAATCCTCGCTCAAAAATCATAGATTTTTTCGCTGCGGATGGATAAAAAACAACTACTTTTTTAAATTAATTCAATAAACTAATTTTTATTTATTAAAAGATCCTTAAAAACTGTTATAATTGAAATCTATTTAATTCAACAATTTTAAAATAAAAATAAAACAGGACGACTATTTCATTTCGTCCATGAATTTTTGAATGCTGTTTATAATTTCGTCAATACCTTGACCAGTCTTGAGACTGCTTTTTATTACAACAACACCAGGATTGAGTTTTAAAACATCATCAACCATTTTGTTATCATCAGCACCAACTGCCTCTGCAATGTCGACTTTGTTAATAACAACAATATCTGCATCCTTAAAAATTAATGGGTGCTTTTCTACGGTGTCATCTCCTTCGCTCACGCTTATAACAACCATCCTTATATGGGATCCAAGGTCAAAATCAACCGGACAAATTAAGTTCCCGACGTTTTCTATAAATAAAAGATCTATATCTTCCATTGGAAGATCGTGAAGGGCATGTTCAACTAAATGTGCGTCTAAGTGACATTCTTTTCCAGTATTGAGCCCAACAACAGGCACATCATGGCTTTCTATCCTTCCAGCATCGAATTTACTAATAACGTCACCAGCTATAACTCCTATTTTATAATTCATTTTATCAATGAGAGTTTCAATTAATGAAGTTTTCCCAGAGCCGATAGCTCCTAAAAAGTCAATTGCAAAAACATCTGCTTTATCAAATATTCTCTGATTTCGTTTTGCAAGTTTCTTATTTGCAACCATAATATCATGCTGTACTTCTACTTCAGCAATTTTATGCATATTAATCCTCCTTTTCTATTTTAATAGTCTTTACATTACATTCTCTGCCTTTAATTACTTCTAATTCATGCCCTCCACATTCAGGACATTTTATTACTGGTACAAATTCATCAAGATCGTCTGAAGGAGTTGATCCACTAAATTCACAGGATTTACAGTCTACTTCAATTGGAATTTCATCAATTATTATTTCAGCCCCTTCAAGCAGGGTATTTTCGCTTAAAACATCTATCATGAATTTAAGTTGTTCCGGATTGAGCATGGTTAATTTTCCAATTTCTATGGTAACTTCAGTAATCTCTTGAGCATTATTTTTCTCAGCAACATCAACTGCTGTTTTCACTATGGCATCAGCCATTGAAAGTTCATGCATTTATATCAACCTCTAATGGGACTTTTCATCATTAAATTATTAAATATCAATCTTATTTTACCATTTTAAATAAGAATATTAAATTAAAGTGATCTAAAATAGATTAACTTATTATATATTAATTCATATGGTAAATAAGTTAATTCAAATAAATTAATAATATATAATTATAACGATTATTTAATAGGTGATTTTTTTGATAATAGGCGGATCTGCTTCACAAAAATTAGCAGCAAAGATTGCAAAAGAACTTAAATGTCCCTTAATTCCGATAGAAACTAGAAGATTTCCAGATGGTGAAAGATATATCCGTATAAAAGGAGAATTAGATGATGAAGTGATTGTTGTTCAATCAACGGGCTTCCCTCAAGATGAAAATTTATTAGAGCTATTTTTTATCCTTAAAAACTTAAAAAGCATGGGAATTAAAAAGATTAAAGTTGTAATTCCTTATTTTGGTTATGGAAGGCAAGAAAGAAGATTTAAAAGCGGCGAAGCCGTTTCGGCTGTAATAATATCTGAATTATTACAAGTAGCTGGTGCTGATGAAATATTCTGTATCAATTTACACGAGGAAAATATAACTGATTTCTTCCAGATTCCAGTTCATAATCTGTCTGCAATGCCCATAATTGCAAATTATATCCAAAAAAAGCTTGAAAATCCTGTAATTGTTGCACCTGATAAAGGAGCACTTGGATTTGCAAGAGAGATTGCAGAAATTTTAGGATGTGAATATGATTATCTGGAGAAAGTGAGAATATCTCCAGAAGTTGTAGAAACTAAACCTAAAAACATTGATGTTAATGGAAAGGAAGCTGTGATAATTGATGATATTATCAGTACAGGTGGCACAATAGTTAACGCTACTGGGATTTTAAAAGAACTAGGGGCAACAAAGGTGATCGTTTCTTGTGTTCACCCAGTACTGGTTGAAGATGCACTACTTAAAATATTTGCTGCAGGTGTTGATGATGTTTTAGCTACTGACACACTTTTATCTGATGTAAGTGTTATCTCAGTTGCTTCTCTTGTTGCCAGTGCATTAAAGTAATTAAAATGGAGAATTAAAGATAATGGAAAAATGTTTCAGAATAATTCCAATGATAATTTAATTTCTTTTCGTTCTGCAGCGATTATAGGAGCTATCATTGTAATAAGTTACATTTTTATAATCACTGTCTTTCAGAACAGTGATAACCGTGTTATTTTTTCTGATATTTTTACCCCCATTATCAATATTTTAGTAGTTCTATGTCTTTTTTATGCAGCTAAACGATCTAAAATATATGGAAAACGTATTTATCGGGCATGGATCCTTCTAGCTTGTGCTCAATTAATATTTGCTTTTGGTGATATATCCTGGCTGATTGTTGAAGTTGTATTAGCTCAAAATCCATTTCCTTCTGCAGCCGATGTTTTTTATGTGATTTATTATCCTCTATTTGTAATAGGCATTTTTATGCTGCCTGCTTATTCACTTAAAAAAAGGGATATATACAAAACTTTACTGGATATGGGTATAATAACTATATCTTTTGCTTTAATTTTCTGGATATTCCTTGTTTGGCCCACACTTGAGTTAGGCGAAATTGCCAATCAACTATCATTAACCTTAAATCTTTATTATCTGGTGGCTGATTTCCTGCTTCTTTTTGCTTTATTTTATTTATTGTTTAAAATAAAAAATCTCAAGGAAATTTCTTTGATATTACTTGCAGGCGGAATAACTGCTCAAATAATTAGCGATATCGTTTTTGCACATTTTAATTTAATGGGAAATTATATGTCAGGTAGTATAGCTGATTCGGGATGGTTAATCGGATATATATTAATTGGTCTGGCTGGAATATATCAGGCCACAAAAGTTAGAGATAAGTTAGTAAGATTAGATGAAGTAGATTTAAAAGAAAATTTTAGCAGTATTTCATTTATTCCAATTGTATGGGTTATTATTACATATATCTTAATTCCATGGGCTTATAATAATGTTTCAGCTATAAATTTGACTATTTTAGAAATAGGAGTAGGAGTTAGCATATTTTTAGTAATGTTAAGACAATTTATGTCTTCTAATGAAAATAAAATGCTTTATTTAAACGCTCAAAAAGAAATATTTCAAAGGAAAATAACTGAAAAAGCACTTAAAGAATCTGAAATGCAATACCATACGACTGTAGCTTCAATAGATAATCCTTTACACGTCATTAATAAAGAATTAAAGATTGTAATTTTTAATGAATCGTTTATGAACTGGAATAAAGAGTTTGGATTTGAAAATGAAGTATTAGGAAAATATTTGCTTGATGTTTTCCCTTTTTTGGAGAATAATGTAGTAAAAGAGTATCAAGATGTATTTAATAATGGTAAAATGGTGATTTCTGAAGAATTTAATAAAATAAACGGCAAAAAAATCTATACCGAAACAAAAAAAATACCTATTTTTGAAGATAATGAAGTCATAAGAGTGATCACAATTATCCGGGATATAACAGAGCAGAAAACTTCTGAAGAAAAAATTAGAATAAAAGCTGAAGAAGCTATAAAAAGACAAAAAGCTCTCCTTCAAATTTCAAAAACAGATATATCTGTGATTGAAGATGCACTTAAAGGATTAACTGAAATTGACTCTAATGTTTTAAATGTAGAAAGAGTAAGCGTTTGGTTTTTAAATAAGGATAAGTCGGGTATTTATTGCGTGGATTTATTCAAAAAAAGTGAAAAGACTCATGAACATGGAGAAATTCTTTTAGAAAAAGAGTATCCACAATATTTTAAGGCAATAAAAAGGGAATATAATATAGCTGCTGTAGATGCTAGAAATGATATACGTACTTTTGAGTTTAAAAAATCTTATTTAGAGCCGTTAAACATTATTTCAATGATGGATATCCCTATATGGTTACATGGAAATCTTGTAGGTGTATTATGCCATGAACATGTAGGAGAACAAAAAAGAAAATGGACATTTGAGGATCAGGATTTTGCATCTTCCATTGCACACATGGTAACACTTTCTTTAGAGGCGGATGAAAGGAAAAACGCAGAGAAAAGGCTGATTAAATCTTTAAATGAAAAAGAATTACTTTTAAAGGAAGTTCATCATCGTGTTAAAAATAACATGCAGATAATGTCAAGTCTAATAAATATCCAGTCTCGTTATATAGATGATCAAGAAACTCTAGATGTTTTTAAGGAAAGCCAGAGCCGTATAAGATCAATGGCTTTAGTTCATGAAGAAATATATCAATCTGATGACTTTACAAGAATTGATTTTGGAGATTACATCAGAAAAATGACTTCTGCTCTTTATAAATTATATGGTGTCCCTTATTCTGTTAAATTGTATGTAGATGCAGAAAATGTTTTGTTAGGTATTGAAACTGCGATTCCCTGTGGGCTTATAATAAATGAATTAATCACTAATTCAATAAAACATGCTTTCCCTTTTATCCATGATGCTACCATTGAAGATTTAAAAGAAGCAGAAATTAAGATAAAAATCAGTCAGAAAGGAAACATTTTGAATTTTGTTATAAGTGACAATGGTGTAGGTATTCCTGAGGATATGAATTTAAAAGAAGTAAAATCATTAGGGTTACGCCTTGTAAAAATGTTAAATGATCAAATTAGTGGGGAAATTGAGCTTGATAGAAGTATAGGAACAACATTTAAAATTAGTTTTGAAGAAAAAGAAGATGGCGTAAGAATTTAAGAAATTGATAACTGAATTATTGCATCTTTTGGCCATGAATCCAATATTTTTATGTATTTTAATATTTTCTTGGCTTACAAACTGGCTTTATGGTTTTTATTTTTGATCCTGAAGTATTAAGAGTAATTATATTTTTTTCAATTGCTTCAAGTATATATCGCGGTCTACAGCCATATTTTTTAATATAATGTTTAATCTCAGATTTTCTTATACCTTCAAAATGACTTTTAACGATTTTTATTGTCTCTTCTTCGCTGTATTTGATTTCTATTACTTCAAAAAATAATTTTAGAATTCCTTTAAATAAAAAAGACAATAAAATAAAATCTGATAATAAATCGTATTTATTTCCTTTAAACTTAAAACTCCATGTAAGATGGAAAACAAGATTTATATTTTTTAAGTTTTTTAGGTGCATTAAAATTTCAAAAATTATGATAAAATATAAAAATATTGATTTTAAGCGATTATGTTCTAGCCAATGGGTAAGTCCAATTGTATTGTCCATATTTTCAGAATCAAGAAGTTTATCTGCTAATAAAATTATATCGAACCTTGAAAGTTCATTATATGCTTCTTTTTTAGTTTTTACATTAAATTCTTTTTTAAGTGTATCTAAAAATTCATAAAATACTTCAAAAGGACCAATATTCTCTGACTTTAATTTAAGTTCTACATCATAAATGTTTAAATCTAAAAGACGTACTGCATGGTAAATATTGGATGATTTACCAGTTCCTGGAGACCCTAATATATGTATTATTCTACCTTTTTGAGATTTTAAACTTCTAAATTTCTTGCAAAGTTTAGAGAATGCAGAAGTAAGTATAAAAATTTGATTATCTTCAGTACAGGTTACCTTATATTTTTCCATTATATTATATTTATTTTAATTGTTATTATTTATTTTTTTGATTATCTGTAATTTAAATGACTGAACTTATCAACTATCTTAATATAAAATTAGTTTAATTATAACTTAATTAATATTAATACTCATGTTTATATTATGACATAACTTATTGGTGATATTGATGGTTAGTTTGAAAAAAATTATAGGAAAAGAATCTCCTAAAAAGGGGGAAAAAGCAGATAGAATCGATTTTGATAGAGAAAACATGATAAGATGTCTTTGTCCACAGTGTGGAGTTCAAAAGAATAGTGAATGTGCTCAAAACAAAATGAAAATGCTTCAGATATCCATGAGGGGAATGAGTCCAGAACCAATAGATTTTCCAGGAATGTACTGTGCAAATGGAACTGCATTTTGCAGTGATCTTGATAAAACTCAAAAATGTAGATGCAGTGAGTGCAAAGTGTATGATGATTATAAACTGAATTTAAAACAGCCTAATAAATATTTCTGCAAAAATGGAAAAGTAAAATAGAAAAAAGAAATTTTATCATTCCTTTACAGGCAAAAAAAGAAAGAAATAAAGATTTATGCTTGTGCAGGCTATTAAAAAAATATTCATTTTTTTATGCCCGCAAAATCAAAGAGTCTTATATTCAATTATTTTTTGCTTGTGCAGGCTCAACATTAACCCTTTTACCCTTAATTCGGGATTTATCCATAAGTGAAAGAAAAGTCTTTGCACTTTCTTCTGGCACTTCGATAAATGAAAACTTGTCAAAAACATCAATTTTACCAATTACCTGGCTTGAAAGACCAGTGTTTTCATCAACAGCTTTAACTATCTCTTTTGCCTTTATACGCTGCTTTCGACCAACGTTCATAAAGAATCTTACCATTCCCTGGCTTGCTCCTGTATCTCCAAACTCAGTATCAGAAGGTTCAGCAGTGCTTTCTTTATTCATGACTATTTTTAAAAGAGCTGCGGCAGTTTCAACTGAAGTATAATCTTCTTCCATTAACCTTTCAATCAGATGAATGTATTTACTTAAATCTACGTTATTTATTACAGATTTTAATTTTTCTAAGAAAATATCAGTTCTTATTTCTTCAACATCTGCAATTGAAGGGATTCTATGCTGTTCAATTTTTGTTTTAGTAAATTTTTGTATATCTCTGAGTTGATAAATCTCTCTACCTGAAACAAATGTGAAAGCTTGTCCAGTTCGCCCTGCACGGCCTGTTCTACCTATTCTATGCACATAATATTCGTCATCGTTAGGTACATCATAATTAAACACTGCTTCAACATCATCGACGTCAATTCCACGTGCTGCTACATCAGTAGCAACAAGAATTTCAATCTGTCCTTTTCTAAATTTTCCCATGACACGATCTCTTTGTTTTTGAGTCATATCGCCGTGAAGACCATCTGCAAGATATCCCCGAACCTGAAGATGTGTTACCAATGTGTCTACTCTTCTTTTGGTGTTACAAAATACCAGAGATAATTTAGGGTTATATATATCTACCAGACGTGAAAGAAGTTCTAATTTCATCTTTTCTTTAACTTCAAAGTAGATCTGTTGTATTTCTGGAACAGTCATTTCCTGATGAACAACTTTTAAAAATTCTGGATTTTTCTGGAATCTTTTTGTTAAACTTAAAATTGGTTTGGACATTGTCGCTGAAAATAAGAGTGTCTGTCTATCTTCAGGCATATCCTCAAGAACAAATTCTATATCTTCACGAAAACCCATATCTAGCATTTCATCGGCTTCATCAAGGACAATTGTACTTACATTATCCATTTTTAGAGTTCCACGCCTCATGTGATCCATCACACGGCCTGGTGTACCTATAATAATTTGAACCCCTTTTTTTAAGGCTTTAATTTGTCTTTCTATAGGTTGTCCGCCGTATATTGGTAAAACACTTATTTTTTTCATATATTTTGAGAGCTTTCTTAATTCTTCAGCCACTTGAATGGCAAGCTCTCTTGTTGGGCATAATATTACTGCTTGTAACTTTTTGTTTTCTGGATCAACCATTTCTAGTATTGGAATCCCAAAAGCGGCAGTTTTTCCAGTCCCTGTTTGGGCCTGTCCAGTAACATCTTTTCCATCTAAAACATGGGGAATTGCTAATGATTGAATTGGAGTTGCCTCTTCAAATCCCATGTCTGCAATGGCTTTTTTAATCTCTTCAGAGAGATCTAATTCAAAAAATTTTAATTTTTTCATCTTATCTTCCTATTTAATTTAAATATAATACGTATTTATGAGAATTAAACTTTAATTAAAAATTTTATATGGATTAATTCAAATAAAAAATTTTTGATAATAATAATTAACAAAAATAAATTAAAGAAAGGGAATATTCCTTTCGAATTAATTAGTGTGTAGTAGGGCTGTTTTGTAAAATTCCCTTTGGTACCATATCACTAATTTTCTGCATTTTATCTAAAAGGCTTCTTTTACCTTTTCCAATTAATGCATGTTCAAGAACTTCGTTTAGAGTAGAAACTGGAATAATTTCAATTTTGTTTTTATACCTTTCTTCAATTAGAACATCATTTATGTTTGACTCGGGTATTAAAACTTTCTTAATTCCTGCTTCTGCTGCAGCTTCAATTTTACCGGTAACTCCTCCGACTGGAAGAACATCTCCTCTAACACTTAATGAACCTGTTAGTGCAACTGACTGGTCAACAGGGATATTTTCAAGTGATGAAACAACTGCTGTTGCAACGGAAACACTTGCACTGTCACCTTCAACGCCTTCATAAGCTTGTAAGAACTGTATATGTATATCATAGCTTGATATATCGGTTCCAGTATGTTTTTTAATTAAAGCACTGACGTTTTGTACTGCTTCTTTAGCTATTTCTCCCAGCTTACCTGTTGCGATTATTCGACCTTCTTCTTTACTTTGTGCTGGTGCAGCTTCAGCTACTATTGGGAGAATTATACCGCTTCTATCACCTATTACTGCGAGACCGTTTACTGTACCTACTTCTCCACCTTCAGATTTAAATACTTTGTATTTTTTTCTTTGGCCTATGTAACGATCTGCAATCTGCTGTTCAAGGGTTCTTGCAAGTTTTTTGGCACTAATAACATGTTCAACTGTAACATGATCTGCTCCTTCTCCTTTGGCTATGTCCCCAGCAGCTCTTACAAGACCGCCTAAGTCTCTTAATTTTAAGGTTAATGAGTCTTTTTTACCGGCTCTTCTTTGAGCTTCTCTTATTATCTCTGCAACTGCTTCTCTACCAAAATGAGGTATTCTACCGTCTTTTTTGACTTCTTGAGCAACAAATTGTACTAATTTATCTCTATTTTCTGGATTATCTGGCATTGCATCTTTCATAAAGACTTCGTAACCATATCCTCTTATTCTGGATCTAAGTGCAATATGCATACCTTCAAGTACTTGAAGGTTTCCAGAAGCTACAAGAACAAAATCACATGGAACTTCCTGTGATCTAACCATTGCTCCACTGCTTGTTTCGCTTTGTCCAGTAATGGAGTATTTTTTCTCCTGCATGGCAGTTAAAAGTTCCTGCTGAGTTTTATTCTTCATTGTACCGATTTCGTCAATGTAAAGAACACCTTTATTAGCTTTATGAATCATTCCAGCCTCAACACGTTCATGTGCAGGTGTACCTAAACCCCCTGATTGGTAAGGGTCGTGTCTTACATCTCCTAAAAGTGCACCGGCATGAGATCCTGTTGCATCTACAAAAGGAGCTGTAGCCTTATTTTCATTGTTTATAAGCAGTTTTGGAACCATTATAGATGTTTTAGGTTTCATCTGTTGAAGTGCAAGGAATACAATTCCCGCAGCTATAATGGCGGCCAATATTTGGTTTACAACGAATCCGACGATCAAAATAAATGTAATTATGATCATCATGAACATGTTTTTCTTTTCTTCTTGGCCTTTTGCCTTGGCTTTATAGTTTGCAACTATCTTTTTACCTTCTCCGGAAGGCATGGCACCTATTAATGGATTGTGATTATCCTCTATATTTGGATAGACTAAAATATCCTGAAGTTCTTCTCCGGGAAGTAGTTCTGCCATTCCTTTAGCAAGCATGGATTTACCAATACCTGGATCTCCAATTAAAAGGACATTTCTCCTCTGTTTAGCAGCTTTCATCACAGTTTCAACTGCTTCTTCTTGACCTATTATCTGGTCAATTATTCTTTCAGGGACTTCTATTTCCCCTGATGTCTTATAATCTCTTAATTTAAATGAATTTGAGTCTGAATTTAGATTTGCCATGATTCATGACAACCTCCTTTTATTCACTTTTAAAAAAATTAACATTTTCTTATAAATTAATAATTTTTTAGATATTAAATTTATTAATATATACTATTGGTATATATAAATATCTACTTTTCTATTTCTTCTTTAAAAATATTTTTTTTAGATTAAATGAATTTATATATTTTAAATTATTTTCTGTCGTTTATATTTTTGTAAATTTTATATTTATACTTTTTTCAATTATTTTTTCATGAATTCAGTATCACTATTGAGATTATTTTAAATAAAAAATGTATATATTAATGATTTTATTAATAAATAAAATTAAATGAACTTAAAATAGTAAAAAAGAGCAATTTGCATCTTTTGATTAATCCCGCTATTATTTTAAAAAAAAATCTTTTGAATAATTAAAATTTGATTTTTTTATAGTTTTATTTGAAATTATTTTTATTCTTTTTCAATTTTAGTTCCTAATCTTACACTTTGAATTGATTCGCCCCTTATCAACTCTTTTATTCCATCCGGATACTGGATTATGAAATTTAAATCATTAAATTCAATTGCAAGGACATTTGCATGAATCGAATTACCGTTTAGAAGTGTAATTGTCACTTTTCTACCTTTAAAATCTTTAAGTTCATTATAAAATATGCTTTCTGTTTTTGAAACAGTTTTCAGTGCTTCTGATTTCTTACTTATCTTTACACACTCCTCTTTTAATCAATCAATCAAAATTTGCAATTTTGTTAAATTATTTTTTGAACTTAATAAAAATTTGATATAATATATTGATATTCTTTATAATTTATGAAAATTTCTAATAAGATTGTAAGTAAAAATAACATAGAGTTTATATATTACACTTAGCAGATTTCAACTAAAAAATAGGAATATATAATTTTTAATAATTGGAGGCAATTCAGTGGGTTCTATAAACAAAAGTAAATGTATAATGGTACAGGGAACTTCATCAAATGCAGGAAAGAGCGTTGTTGTCGCTGCACTTTGCAGAATCTTTTCTAAAAGAGGATATAAGGTCGCACCGTTTAAATCTCAAAATATGTCTCTAAACTCGTATACAACTCATGAAAATGCAGAAATTGCAATAGCTCAGGTTTTACAGGCAGAAGCGGCAGGAGTTGAACCTTCATTTCATATGAATCCTATTTTACTAAAACCAAAAGAAGATTTTATATCTCAAGTTATTGTGCATGGAAAACCTGTTAATGACATGAATTTTTATGATTATCAAAATTCATTTAGGGAAACTGCTCTAAAAGCAATAAAAGAATCTCTGGATTCCTTGAAGCAGGAATATGATATAATTGTAATTGAAGGAGCTGGATCTCCTGCAGAAATTAACATGAAGGATAAAGATCTTGCTAATATGAAGATAGCACATTTAGCTGATGCAGACGTGATTTTAGTTGCAGATATTGATAGGGGTGGCGTTTTTGCATCTATTGCTGGTACATTTGCTTTACTTGATGAAAAAGATAGAAATAGAATTAAGGGAATTATAATAAACAAATTCAGGGGAAATTTAGATATATTGATTCCGGGAATACGTCAAATTGAAGAAATTGTAGGCGTGCCTGTATTAGGAGTAATGCCCTATGATGAAAATCTAAGACTCCCAGAAGAAGATTCTGCTTCTCTTTCAGAACATAAATACAGTAAAAATGAAAAAATAAACATTGGAGTAATGAGATTACCCCGAATATCTAATTTTACTGATATTGATCCTCTGGAATATGAACCGGACGTTGGAATTAATCTCATTGAAATGGGAGATGAAATGGGTAAACTAGATGCTTTAATTATTCCGGGCACCAGAAATACGGTGAGTGATATGGTAGCTTTGAATGAAGCAGGATTCACTGACGAAATCCTTCAATTGTCAAAAGAAGTCCCTGTTTTTGGAATATGTGGCGGATATCAGATTCTTGGATCAAAAATCATTGATGAAACGTTTAAAGAATCTAAATATGGTAGCGTTGATGGAATTGGTATTTTAGATATTAAGACTAAATTTGAATTGATTGAAAAAATTGTCACTCAAAGTGAAGTTGAAATACTTGGAAATGGTATGTTTAATACTTTAAACGGGGATAAAATTAAAGGTTATGAGCTTCATGAAGGTTTATCAACTCTTGGAAATTCAAAACCGCTATTTAAAGTAGTTAAAGGCTGTGGAAATTATCCTTCATCTGGATATGATGGCGCAGTGGAAGGTTTAAATGCTGGAACTTATTTACACGGCATATTCCATAATTTTAAATTTAGAAGAGTATTCACTGACTATTTAAGAATTCAAAAAGGTCTGGAAACACTTGGATTTAGTGAAGATAATTTTGAAACGCTAAAGAAGTTTTCAATTGATAGATTAGCAGAAATTGTTGAAGATAATGTTGATTTATCAGTCATTGAAAATTCAATTGAAAATTAATAGTTAAAATAAAATAATAAGAGATTGTTTAATACAATCCTATTTTATTTAATTTGTTCTAAAGGTTTATTTTTTGACCGTATTAGAAGTATTGTGCATGATGCAGAATGTACTACTTTTTCAGAGACGCTTCCAAGTAAATGCTTGTCTATTTTACTTTTACCTGTACTCATAATAATGACATCAACATCTTCATCATCAGCAATTTTAATAATTTGTTCTGCTGGATCTCCTTCCACAAGCATTGGTCTAAATCTAATGTTACAATGAGCAGGAGCAGTAAATTCATTTTCCATACTGTCTAAAATTTCTTTTCCTCTTGCTTTTAATTCTTCAACCATCATTTGCTTAACTTTTTTAGGAGTTAAGAAAGGTGCAGAGTCATCTGCCACGTAAAGACCGATAACTTCTATTCCTCTTTCATTAATTAAATCAAGAGTATGTTCAATTATTTCGTCTAAATATTCGCCTGTACTTGTTACTAATATTTTTTTGTACATTTAATCACCCTAAAAATCCTATTCTTATAACTGCATAAGTTATATATGTTGCTAATAATATGAGCCCATCAGTTCTGGTAAGTTTCATACCTCTTTTTATCAGTAGAAGCGCCAGTATCGTGACAAAAATCATTACTGGAGCATCAAATACAAGTGAAAGTGGTTCTACTGGAACACTCATGAAAAGTGCGGGTATTCCAATACCTATCATAATATTAAATGTGTTACTTCCTAAAACTGTTCCTATTGATAAATCATGTAATCCTTTCCTGGCTGATGAGAAAGTAACAACGAGTTCGGGTATACTTGTTCCAATTGCCAGGGTAAAGAGACCCATTATCATTTGAGGGATACCTAAAGCATTACCGATCTCTACTCCACTATAAACTAATAATCTACAACCAACAATTAATCCTAAAAGTCCAACTGCTGTCCATGCGTATGTTTTGGGATTAATAGCTTTAAGTTTAGATAAAAAAGAACCCTCCTTAATTTTGGCCTTATTTTCTGTTTGAATTTCGTTGTTTTTATCAGTTTCAGTTTCTGAATCATTTTCTTCATTTTCTTCTTTTTGAGATTTTATTAAGGCTCTAAAGTAAAATGCATAGACTATTATGAATACAATAGCTGCTATTTTACCAATATCGCCTAAGAACATGAAAAATATAAGAATAAATGCTGTAGCAAGTGTTACCATTCCATCTCGACTTAATCCTTTAGGGCTAGTCTTTATAACTCCTGCAAACGTTGCTGAAATACCGAGTATTCCTGCAATATTCCATATATTGGATCCGATTACAGTTCCAACTCCGATATCTGCGCTACCACTTAATGTGGCTATCATTGCAGAACCAAATTCTGGTAAGGACGTTCCGATTGCTGATGCCGTAACACCAAGTATTATCTGTGATATTCCTACTAATGTACCTATTTCTACTATATTATCAACAAAGATATCCGCTGATTTTATTACTATAATTAATGATACGATTAAAATCCCTATTAATCCAATCAAAAACATTTCCATATTCTCACCGGAACAATGTTGCCTTTTACCGTTTATAAATATATCGATATATAATAATTATAAGAATAAGTTATTAATTTTTCTAAATAATTTTATATACTTTATATTTAAACAAAGAAATGTATTTTGGAGTGATTTTCACATTTTAAATTAAATAACTTGAAATATTGATCCAAAACATTATTCATTATTTTTGAAAATATGATATTTTAAATAAATAAAGAGTATAAAAATGGGCTTTTTTAATTAAAAATAAAATTTAAGTCAGTTTATTTAAGTTTAATTAACTGGATAAATAGAATTTATAAAAAATAAATAAGATATTAATATTTCAAAGTTTTATTTATAAATTAATAAATTAAATGTGGAAAAATGATTAATTTAAATCAAAATATTAAAAAATCAGGTTTACCGCCGGGTTCTTTATTATACACTGGAAAAAAGGATATAGATACTAAAATAACATTTATAGAGTATAATAGCACTGATTTTAATATAAAAACCATAGATAAGTGTCCCGAATTCCAAAATAAAGACACAATATGGTGGATAAAAATAAATGGATTTTCAAATATTGAGACTTTAAAGAAAATATCCCGCTGTTTTAACTTGCATCCTTTAGTACTTGAAGATATTTTGAACACTAATCAAAGGCCCAAAATAGAAGATTATAAAGACTATTTATATGTTGTTTTAAAATTGATTGATGAACAAAGCGATGATAAAATCATTACTAAGCAAATCAGTCTAATTCTTCAAAAAAACATATTAATTTCTTTTCAAGATGATGATGATAAAATTTTTAATACAATAATTAAACGATTAAAATCTGAAGAAAGTCCTTTAAGGCTCAAAGGACCAGATTATCTACTTTATTCATTGATTGATACAATAATTGATAGCTATTTTTTGGATCTTGAAGGGCTTGAAGATAGAATTGAGATAATAGAAGAAGAATTGATCGAGAATCCAAATCCTGATGTACTTAAGAAAATTCATGAAATTAAAATGGATATAATAACACTTAGAAAATCAATCTGGCCTGTAAGAGAAATGTTAGGTAATTTTGAATCTTATAATTATAGTTTAATTGATAAATCAACAGATTATTATATTCGTGATGTTTATGATCATTCAATATTAATTTTTGATACTCTTGAGACATTCAGGGATCGGATGTCAGAAATGCTGGATATATATCTTTCAAGTACTAGCAATCGTCTAAACGAAATTGTAAGGGTTTTAACGATAATTTCCACAATTTTTGTGCCTTTAACGTTTATTGTTGGGCTTTATGGCATGAATTTTGAATTTATGCCTGAAATTCATCATACTTACGCATATCCATTTGTTATATTAACAATGGTTTTTATTGCGGTTTCTATGTTAATTTATTTTAGACGAAAAAAGTGGATATGAATCTAATTATCAAAATCATCTTTTTTCGAATTCAAAGAATTTTTTTTAATTATGTATATTAATTTTAATAATTATTTATAAATATTTATTACATTATATTATAATAATGATAAGATGGATGATAAAAATTTAGTATCAAAAAAAATTGGTGATGGGAAGGGTTCATTGATTTATGAAGGTAATGAAACCGTAAAATCTGATATTAAATTAATAGAATATGATAAAGAAACTTCCAAGATTGAAAAATTTGAAAAATGTAGAAAATTTAAAAATGATGATGCGGTAAAATGGGTTAAACTCGATGGATTTTCTCATATTGAAGTGCAGGAAATAGGAAAATGTTTTAATTTGCATCCATTGGTTATTGAAGATATAAATACAGATCAACGTCCTAAAATAGAAGAATATAAAGACTATTTATTCATTGTAATGAAGATATTTGATTTATCAAATTCAGAAATAAGAACAAAACAATCTAGCTTTATTCTTGGAAAGAATTTTGTAATTTCATTTCTTGAAGAGGATATTGGAATATTTGATTCTATTGAAAAACAAATAAGCATAAATGAGAGTTTAATAAGGAATAATGGGGCTGATTTTCTTTTATATTCTCTTTTAGATGCAGTTGTTGATAGTTATTTCGTTATAATTGAGGAAATCGAAGATAAAATAGATTTTATCCAGGAAGAATTAATTGAGGATGCAAGTAGAAAAACTTTAAATTCTATTAATGAGATTAAAAAAGATATTTTAACTCTAAGAAAAGGAATATGGCCCTTAAAAGAGCTTACAATTACGCTTAAAACCAGCAATTTTTCTTTAATAGAAGAATCTACGAGTTTTTATTTAAGAGATGTTTATGATCACACTATACAGGTTTCAGATATGCTCGATACATTTAGAGATACCGTTTCGGGAATGTTAGATACCTATCTTTCGAGTTTGAGCAACAATTTAAACGATATTGTTAGAGTTTTAACCATAATTTCCGTTATATTTGTTCCTTTAACATTTATAACTGGTTTTTTTGGAATGAATTTTCAGAATTTGATCAATGAAATTTCGGTGCCACAGATATTGACCATTGCACTTGTAGTAATGATAGTAATTCCGTTGGTGATGATTATATATTTCAAAAGAAAAAGATGGCTGTAACGTATATAAATGATAAGAACTAATATTAAGATGCTTATTGTTAAATGCAACTTTATTTGAATTTGTATTAACCTAAAGGTTTATATACTATAAGCTCAAAAGTAGGGTATGCGGCGTTAGTCCAGTCTGGTTAAGACTCTGGCCTGCCACGCCAGTGACCCGGGTTCAAATCCCGGACGCCGCATCGCGGCTGTAGTCTAGTCTGGTTAGGACTTGGGCCTTCCAAGCCTAC
>JAEYSH010000117.1 GCA_023434825.1 Methanobacteriota archaeon
AATTATGGGTCGTTTATTTCTGCTTTTTTATGAAACCTTTAGTAATTGTTCATGATATTAATAATTTTTAATTTTTAGAATTCAAAACATTAAACTTTCTTTGTAATTTTTTCAATTACATTTGTTCCAAAATAAGGAAGCAGAGCTATACCAATAATTGAAGTCATCCAGAGTGATATAAGACGTTCTATAATTGTGGCTGCTGCGCTTATTGATGGAGGAACACCGGCAGCTGAAAATAGGATTATCATAAGTCCATCAATGGTACCTAAACCGCCGGGGAGAAGGGGAATCAATCCAATTAGGGTGGAAATTATAAAAACTTGTGCAATTATTAAAAAGGATACTTCAACATTAAATGCAGAAAATATTATGTATACTCTTAGTATTTCTAAAATCCAGATTAGAAAAGAGATTGGAAGGCTGTATAACATCACGTTTTTATTTTTTACCATTGTTCGCATGCTATTTTGGAAACTATGGATGGAGTTTAAAGCTTTTTTTTCTAGTTGGTTATGGTCTTTTTTAGAAAATCTCTTGATTATGTGTACAATCCATAATGATACTTTATGTCCAAATTCAAGGTTAAAAGACATGTAAAGCACTATTAAAAAGAGTGCAAATAGAACTACAACAGCAAGTATAAGGGCATATATTGCATAATCTGGTAGATTTAAATAAAAAACAGCGCCAACTATTGTAATAACTGCTAAAACTATAAATGGGAATGTGTCAAGCCCTCTATCGGCTATTACTGTTGCAAATGATTTTTCAAATGAAGAACCAGAATATTTACTTAGTATATAACCTCTGATGGGTTCTCCACCTCCCCTTG
Source organism: Methanobacteriota archaeon (assembly GCA_023434825.1). Lineage (GTDB taxonomy): Archaea > Methanobacteriota > Methanobacteria > Methanobacteriales > Methanobacteriaceae > Methanobacterium_D. The sequence goes on from JAEYSH010000117.1 coordinate 836, forward strand.
CACTTGGAGTAAGGTTATTAACGGCCATGCCTACCATTAGCATTGGAAAAATATGTATTTTTTTTATAGATATGTTGACAGCTTTTATGTTTATTGACCATCTCCATGTCCATAAACCATAAATTATAAATTGTATGATTACTGCAAGTGCAATATACCATGGATTGGCCATTTTAATGGCACTTTCAATAGTACTTGGCCCTATAAACAGTATCATGCCAATAAGAGTTCCAATTCCAATTAATAATAATATTAAAGGTTTATATTTCATTTTAATTTTTGTCCTTTCTTTTAATTTTATTATTATAATTAATTTTTTTTATTTAAGAGATAATTTTAATAAAAAATAGTATTTACAAGCCACTTAATGTCTAATATAATAATTTAAATCAATTTATTATATAAAAATACTGTTTTCATGGAAATAGTTTATAAAGTAGAAAAATAAATTTTATATTAAATGATTTTTGAACAATTTATTTTATTAGGGTCTCTTTTAATTCTTATAAGTATATTGGTAAGCAAAACTTCATATAGACTTGGAATTCCATCACTACTTTTCTTCCTTTTAATAGGAATGATTGCAGGTTCTGAAGGCATAGGTGGGATTTATTTTGATAGTCCAAATATTACACAATATATGGGTACTATTGCCCTTATATTTATTCTTTTTTCAGGAGGTTTGGACACTAAATGGAATAATATAAAACCTGTTCTTTGGAAAGGACTGACTCTTTCAACATTTGGTGTATTTATTACTGCAATTGCTGTTGGACTATTTATTAATTGGATTACTAATTTTCCATTATTATTTTCCTTATTAATTGGTGCAATTATTTCATCAACTGATGCTGCAGCAGTATTTTCTATTTTTCGCTCTAAAAAGCTGGGTTTAAAACATAATATTGAACCTCTTCTTGAATTTGAAAGTGGAAGCAATGATGCCATGGCCTTCTTTTTAACCACTACAATTATATTTATCATTTTAAATCCGACAACATCAGTTGGAACTACTGTAATAATATCCCTCGTACAATCACTTGGACTTGGGCTTATTTTGGGAGTTGTTTTTGGGAAAGGAATGGTAAAAATCATTAATAATATTAATCTTGATATTGGCGGTCTTTATCTCATTCTTACGATAGCATTAGTGCTTATAACATATTCAGTAACCTATTTTTTAGGTGGAAATGGATTTTTAAGTGTTTACATTGCAGCCATTATACTAGGAAATAGTCCTTTTATTCAAAAAATGTTTCAGGTACATGTCTTTGATGGAATAGCATGGCTAATGCAAATTATCATGTTCTTGATACTGGGTCTTCTAGTTTTCCCTTCTGAAATTGTTCCAGTAATAGGAATAGGAATTATAATTTCATTTTTCCTGATATTGGTTGCAAGACCTATTGCTGTCTTTTCATGCCTTTCACCATTTAAGGTTGAATTTAAAGACCAGCTTTTAATTTCATGGGTTGGTATTAAAGGTGCAGTTCCCATTATTTTTGCAACATTACCTATTGTTGCAGGAATAGAAGGAGCAGATACAATCTTTAACATAGTTTTCTTTATAACTATAACATCAGCACTCATACAGGGTTCAACTATTAATTTATTTGCCCGATATTTAGGACTTACCTGTCCTGAATCAGGGAAAAAATAATAAAATAAACATTTAATGGTGCAATGTTGAATAATATATTTTAAAAAGTGATTAGTTGTTACGTGCATTAATCTTTTCAATTGCACTTCTTAGAGCATTTTTATATCCTTGAGATTCTCCATTTGAATTTTTGAGTGCTGATTCAAGGTAAGGAAGTGCAGATTCATTCCCAATATGCCCAAGAGCGTTAGCAGCATTAACTCTTACAAAATAATTTTCATCATTTAATGTAGATACTAATGATATAATAACTTTATCATCACCAAGTTTACCAAGAGAATTAACAATACATGCCCTTAAAAGATAATCCTTTTCCTTTAATATATCCATTAAAGGTTCAACTGCCATTTCATCCCCTAAATCTCCCAGAACATCTACAACTTCACATTTAACATTTAAACATCCATCTTTTAATGCCAGAATAATAGGTTCAACTGCACGCTTATCACCTATTAAGCCAAGAGACATAGCTGCTATTTCCCTGACATGCCAATATTCATCCCTTAAAAGACTAATTAACGGTTTAACGGCTCTCTCATCTCCAATTCTTCCAAGAGCAAGTGCTGCAGCTTTACGAACAGGCCATTTTTCATCTTGCAAATTAACTAAAAGAGGTTCAACAGCGTTTTTATCCCCTAAATCTGCTAGAATATAAGCTGCATTTTCCTTAGTTTTATGATCTTCATCATATAAAGCTTTAATTAAACCCTCAACATTGTTTTTATCCCTCATTTTCTCCAGTTCATCCTCTGAAATCATATTAAACACCCATTAATATTATAAATTTATTTCTAATTTATATTTATTTTTTTCCCTAAAATAAGCCTCATTTTTCAGTTGAAGGATTAAATAGCTTCATTTAACTATCTAAATAAATAATAAAACTATCAACTTAAAAAATTAACCATCATTAAAGTTAAACTCCACAAAGATTATATCTTAGTAAATCATATTTTGATATCAAAATAAGCGCTATGTCTGTTAAGGATGATTTTAATAATTTTAATAAATTCGATTTTGCTTCTTCATTAGCTATCAATGAATTCATCATATTATATTTTAATTTGAAACAAATTAGTTATAAATAATTTAGCTGATAAAATATTATTATTTATTGAAAAATTACATCATTTTGTGGTGTGTGCATTGCTTAGAGCCA
>JAEYSH010000118.1 GCA_023434825.1 Methanobacteriota archaeon
TAACAACAGTAGCATTTTGTAGAGGCCTTATTCTTCCATATTCATTTATTGTAACAGTTCCATTTATTACAGGATCTGCTACACAAACGCTTGAATTTTGCGTATCGTTTGCAGTTCCATTTGCAGCAGCTGATGAAGCCCCGCATATGATAATAGCAAAGATAAATGATATTAAAATCACGAATATCTTTCTTTGCATTTCTTTTTCACCCCAGTAACCTAAATTTTATAATCTTAATTAAATGTTAATACTAAAATCATTAGTTATACATATAATACATGGTTTTGTGATAAACTATAAAAAAATGGTAAATCTCTGTGAAAATTTTCACGATTATATATATGATATGTATTATAATATGTGAAAAACCTTTATAAATCTTTCCATAATAATAGTAATAACTATAATAGATATTATTAGATTTAGTAAATTTTAAAGTCACTAAAAAATTAGGATAAATAATAAAAATTCTTTAATATTACACATAAAGTTTATTTTTAAATATTAATCAAAAGCAAACTGTTTTACCCAAAATATTTCATTAATCAGTTAATTAATCTTAAAAAATAATTTTTAATAATAAAAATAAAACCTTAAAAAAAAAAGCATAACAATGCATTTTTGATGTGAAATTACAATTTTAAATATGTTGATTAATTGAAAAAAATGGTAAAAAAAATTATATGAAATTTAGAACATTTCTCAAATATATAAGTAAGCTTGTTAAAATCATAGATTACATAATAATATATTAAATCACCATTGATTTCAATGAAAAGCAAGACCCAAAATGCCATGACATGGAATTATATAACAAACTTGAAAGAATTTAAATATAAAATATCATTAGCATTAATTTTAATGGTTATTACAAGTTTAACTGAAGGGATTAGTCTTATCCTTCTAATTCCATTACTTCAACTTGTGGGATTAAATGTTCAGCAAGGTTCATTGGGACAGATAGCTGACTTAGTTGCATCATTTTTTAATTATATAGGAATTACACCAACTTTAGCGATTGTTCTCATAATTTATGTCTTTATTATAAGCTTAAATGCTATTATCCTTAGATTACAGACCATTGAAACTTCTAAAATCCAATATGAATTTGCAGCAACTTTAAGAAAGCGACTATTTAAAAGAATCACCAATTCAAACTGGCTATTTTTTACAAGGACAAGATCTTCAGATTTTGCCCATGCACTCACAAATGAAATTGAAAGAATCAGTATGGGAACCGGACAGTTTTTAACACTGCTTGCAAGTTTACTAATATTAGCAGTTTACCTGATTTTTGCGCTACGAATTTCTGGATTAATTACAGGATTAGTTTTTCTTGTAGGGATTGTTTTATTACTCTTATTAAAAAGAAGAACCCAATCATCAGCTTCAAGCGGTGAAAATCTATCAATAGTTACAAAAAACATGTATTCTACTGCAATCCAACATTTGGATGGAATGAAAACCGTAAAGAGCTTCAATATGGAAGATAAAAATGTTAAGGAGTTCTCAGATGTAGCAGATGATATATCAAAAATTTATCTGGATGCAATTAGAAATTATGCAGATGTTAAACTATTATTTGATATTGGATCTGTTGTAATTTTAAGTATAATCGTGTTTATATTAATAAATATTGCTAATATTTCAACTGCAGAGCTTTTGATTCTTCTTTTTTTATTTGTTAGGATGATCCCACGATTTTCAACAATTCAGAGAAGTTATCAATATTTCATAAATATGCTCCCCGCTTATTCTTTTGTTATGAATCTGGAAGATGAATGTAAAAGAGCCACTGAAAATCAAGAGGAACAGGAAACAGTAGAATTTAAAAAAGAAATTAGATTTAAAGATGTTTCTTTTTATTATAATAAAGAAAATGGATCTTTTGGTATTGAAAAGCTTAATTTGGATATTGAAGCAGGTAAAACCACAGCTATTGTTGGATTATCCGGATCAGGGAAAAGTACAGTATGTGATCTAGTAATGGGATTTTTAAAATATTCTAATGGGGAAATATTGATTGATAACATTCCTTTGGCCCCTGAAAATGCTTCAAGCTGGAGAAACCAGATAGGATATGTTGCACAGGAAACATTTCTCTTTAATGACACAGTGATGAATAATTTGTTACTTGCTGATGAAAGTGCAAAAGAAAATGATATGTGGAATGCATTAAAATCAGCTTCAGCTGATGAATTCGTTATGAAACTGCCTGACAAAATGGATACTTTAATTGGAGATCGTGGTGTCATTTTATCTGGTGGTGAAAGACAGCGTTTGGCTCTGGCTAGAGCTTTGCTTCGAAAACCAGCACTTTTAATAATGGATGAAGCTACAAGTAATTTAGATTCTAAAAATGAGAAAAATATTCTGGATTCGATTGATAATCTTCATGGCAATATTAGTATTTTGATGATCACACACAGGTTATCAACAATTAAAAATGCGGATTTGATTTATTTAATGGATAATGGTGAAATTGTAGAATCTGGATCGTGGAATAAACTGATTTCAATGGAAAATGGCAATTTTAGACTTCTTTATGAGTTGCAAAATAAATAATAGATTAATAAGTGGTTATATTTATTGTATAATTTGCAATTATTTGCTTAGAATTGTTAAATCTAATGTAGAACTATTTATGAGTTAACTGCAATGAGTATATCCCTACAGGTATAGCATAAAATGATATGAAAACTTTACATTTATTTGCACGTTATAATGGTGGAATTAGGGACTTAGGAATAGCTTGTACAGGAAATGATGATGATATTATAAAAAAATATTAGAAGAAGTGTCAAATTGCAATGGCATTAGAAGAAAGATGTACGATAAAAAAAATAGAATCTTTTAACATAAAAAGAAATGGATTGACTAATATTATTGATGAGATAACTTCAAATTAGTGGAAGTGGAAACATGAACAAAATAAATTTTAAAAATTCAGATTTTAATGACTTGAAAAGCCTTATATTATCGTAGAAGTTGGAGTTAATCATGAAGGTAATTTAGATAAAGCAAAGCAGATGATTTAGGAGATTTCTTAGGCGTAAGGCGATGCAATTAATTTTCAAGCTTATAAATCTGAAACACTAACTTCAAAGTATTCTATATCATACTGGGATACAGAAAAAGAAAAAACAAAATCTCAGTATGAATTATTTAAAAAGCATGAAAGTTTCTGGAAATCTGAATTTGAAGAATTAGCAGATTATACTAAATCATATAAAATTGATTTTTTAGCTATCCATTTGATATTGAAATTATAGATTTTTTGGAGTATTTAATGCCATTTTAAAAGTAACATCTGCAGATATAACAAATAAACCATTTTTGGAATATATTGTAGAAAAAAAAGCCAATATTGTTATCTACCGTAGCTTCAACTATTTGAAATTTGGAGATCTATAGAATGGATAAAAAATAAAGGAAATAACCAAATTGTATTGCTTCATTGTGTTTTGAATTATCCCACTGATTACAAGAATACTAATATTGGAATGATTAAAAATGAAAGAAATTTTCCCTGAATTTGCTATATGATATTCTGATCATACACTACCCAATATATGGATGATATTTTAATTATAGCATGGCATTTAGGTGCTATAATTATTGAAAAGCACAATATTTGGAATAAAGAATTGCCTGGAAATGATCATTACTATGCAATGAATTATAATGATCTTAAAGATAATATATTTATTAGATCAACCAGCTATGAACGATATTTTTCTTTTTTTAATTTTATTTTGATTACAATATTCATTTTTCTACTTATTTATGATTTCAGTATAATTGATCATGTAATACTAAAATTAAGGATTTTATTTATTTTCGTGACTATAGTCACAATTATTTCTTTACTTTTAAGTAAAAAAAGAATATCTGAACTTCTATTTTATGAATAAATACTATATAAAGATTAAAAATTGGATTTAAACTAATAAAAATATGTATTTAACTCGAATAATTTATTTTAGCCCTTAATTAATTTCAAAAAATTTTAATAAAACGTTAAAAGTGAAAATAATCACTTTTATCTTCCTTTAATTATATTATCCTGTGATTACAGTATTTAATTGTCAATTTGAGATAAATTATGATTATTTAAATGGGGGATAAAAATGTTCAAGAATGAAAATATGCTATTTGCTTCATCAATACTTTTTACTGCTTGTATTTTAGTATTTGCACCTACATCTTCAGCAGTTGGAATGGATTCTCCACCTGAAGCTGGTTGCAACTTTGAAATTAGCCCGGGTCCATACTATGTTAATGAATCAATAACATTTACTGATATATCTAATCCTCCAAGTGGTAACGTTAAAGAACATATATGGGATTTTAGAGATGAATCTGAATGGGATTACTCAACTAATCCAACACATATATTTACTGAAGAAGGATATTACAAAATACATCTAGTAATAGTAATGGATGATGGTAAAATATATACTTATTCAAAAAGAATAGAAGTAATTACTCCAGAAATCCCGCCTATGCAAATGGCAGAAGCAAGCAGCTCAGAAAATGCAACTGACTCAACTTCTGTGATTAATTCAAAAGATTATTCTTTAGAAAACATAGTTACTAAATTTAGCACTCCTATTGCTGAACCAAATATAGCTCCACTAGTAGGTTCATACGCTCAAGCAAAAATTTAATTAATTTTTATTTTTATATTTAATAAAGCTATAGTTATTTAGCTTATGCTTAAGACATTAAAAAATAATATTTAAAAAACTTTTATCCAGTTAACCTGAAAAAAACTTTGTCTTCTTCAATTTTTGATTCAATTATTTTATTAAAAACCATTTCTTCCAGTATTTCATCAAATTTATCCTGTAAAAGACAATTTGAATCACCACTATCTTTACAAAGCTGTGCAAAACAAGGACATGCTATAATTTCTTTAAGATATTCTTTTTCTGTCCATGAAATTTTATCTAATGCATCATAAATGGAAAGATATGATAAAATATGGATCATTTGGTCATTATCTAATTCAACACTTTCAGCCATGCCTTTAATACTCTCTATAATTAATTTAACAGTGTCAAGTTCGTTTTCTGGTAACATTAGTAGAACATGGACTTCAGTTGAAAGATAATAATCACCTCTACTTAGTTCAAAATGATCAAGACTTAAAACCATACCCCCTATATCTTCTATATACTCAGATAATTCATTGAATCTATAAAGGCCGCCTTTAAAATGTAAAATTTCATACATAATAATCATTAATCTTTTATTTACATTTAATGAATTAATTTAAAAACATGAAAATAGGATTATAAGTACTTTTTTAAAATCTGATGGGGCTTTAAAATGCTTATTCCTGTATCATCACCAACTACTTCTATTTGAATTATCCAGTCTGGATTTTCATTATCTTGAGATTGTGGATCTAGAGAGATGTCTAATTTATTAAATATTTCATCATAAACTCTTTCTATCAATTCTTCTTTTGATTTTATATATCTTCTTCCTCTTAAGTCCCCTCTAACAACAAAGGATTCTCCAGAACTCATTTTTTCACGGGCAATAAGCAGTGTTTTTTCTAAAATGGCATCAATTTGTGTTTTTACTACATAGTCTATTGGAATAACCTTAGATATTACTGTAGTTGGAGCTTCTTTTAGTATCATCACTGCTTCTTCTGGATCCATCGTTAATTCAACCAGAATTACATTTGGATACTGTGATTCTTTTATATATAATATTGGTTCGTAACTTGAAAGAGCGAGTTCAATTTCTTCAATTCCCATTAATTCTTCACCTGATTGAGAATCCTTATGACCTTGAACGGTTACAAGGAGATTAAAGCCGTCTAATGACTTAATAAACACACCTCCAGAATTATACACATATATTATATGATTTCGAAAGTTATTAAAATTTTCTTATTTTTTATTTGAAAGCCGAAAATTAATCTAATGAAAATTAAAAATAAAATCTGATAAGAAAGTAAATATATCACTTATTTAATTAAAATATATTTATTTATAAGCTAAATAGTCATTTAGCACTAATTAACCATATTAATGTAAAAAAATGTAAAAATTCAGAATATATAGCCTATCCAGATACAAATATGAAGATTTATAGTAATTCTTAAGTAGTTAAATCAATATATTAAATTTATGGATACGAAAGGCGTTATCACAGTTGAATTTATATTAACATCAATGGCATTTCTTATACTTACAAGTGGTATCTTAACAC
>JAEYSH010000050.1 GCA_023434825.1 Methanobacteriota archaeon
ATTACAGAACTCTAATATCTCATCTGGGTCTTGACAGATAGTATCCGAAAATTCATCTAACTTAGAACTAAGGAAATTAGTTAATTCCTTGCCTTTTAGATTCCTGTCTATTCGCATGTTATCGCCCCAAGCATTATTAGTTCTCTTACTTTCACTGCTTGCTCGAAACTGTTGCTTCTCCTAGTTTCTAAATATACAACGGTTACGACTTTTATTTCCAATTCAACGATTTCATTTTCCATCTTATTCACCTCTAAGGTTTTTTAATTCACTAAAATAAGAATATAAAAAATTAGAGGTTACTAACGTGTTGAATTCAAAAATAAAGGTTTATATATTTGGAAAGGAAGCAAGAGAGCGTTCACAGGGATGGATGGTGGTTGGTGATCCTGAATTGCGCCTAGTCTGGGAGTAAACTTAACGTAAAATAAGATGTACATATGTGTACGATGGGATATTCTGAAGTATGGGTTAAAAAGCAAAAAATTAGAAATATAGTATATATTAAAGAGTTTAGCCTTTGATTTGGGCCTCTTTTTATAATTGTAGAGATATAAGTTAATGGATTAAAAAATAGAAAAAAATATTGGTTTCATTTAAATCTGAAACTATTTACAATCATTTTGAAACCATTTCCGTTTTTTTCAGTGTCTTTAGGTTTTCCTGCAATTTTAATGGTACAACCCATATTATCACTTAGTAATATTCCCAAATAATATCCATTTTGTGGTTGTGTAGTTTCATAGTAAGTATAACCATTCACCTTCTTTTCAGGTTGCCCGTTATTCTCTGCTTTCATAGAATCTGCCAAATTTTGATTAAGTGTATAAATGTCTATTGTACCTACGTTTATTCCAGGTCCTTCAATATCTAATTGAGTATTATTAATTGTTGGATCTCCACCCAGTGGAGAGTTTTCATATACACTTGTAATATTCCAATCATTTGGATAATCAAAACTAACATTGTTTTTATCATAGTGAGCAGCTGATAAATTCAGAGGTAATGCAAAGAACACTATTAAAGCTAACAAAAAAAATATTCCACTAATACTAAAAAGTTTATTACGAGTACTTAAATTCATAAAACGTTCTTTAGAGCTTCCAATGATTTTTGATGCTGCTTTCTTCTGCTTTTTAGTATCTATTTTCGAAGTTGATCCTTTTTGAGATGATGGAAGCGGTTGTCCACATGTTTCACAATATTTAACAGAATCATCCTTTTTAGAAACAGTTTTTTCTATTTTTTCTTCAGTTTCTGGTTTTGTATCCTCTGTTGCAAGTGAATTAAAATCTAATTTTTCTTTATAACTTAAAGTTCCACCACATTCACAGTTTTTAGAGAAATCATCAGGAGATTCTCCATAATCCAACTTATAATACCCTTTACATTTGTCACAAATTAAATATCCCATTCTTTTCCCCCATTACAGGTTTAAATAGTCTATATGTTAGATATTCACTAAATTATATTTAAGCATAATGATAAAAAAAGTTAATAAATAGCAAGTTTAGGTTAAATGCAAAAAATTATAAATAAATTAGCTTTTGATCTCCTACTTGGGCTTCGAAGTATGCAAAGTCAAGGTTATTTGTCTTTATTTTTACTATTATTTCCTTAATAATTAAATAAAATATGTATTTGCCTTTTGTTTAGATTAAGGGACGTTCTGTAGCCTTATTTTGTTCTTTCTTTTTGACTCTAGGAAACATACCCTCTCTAAAAATAAAAAACTTTGAATGTTTAAAAGATATAGTTTTCAAAAAAGAATTGGCTATTGAAGACATATCCTTGCTTTATATCATAAATACAAACTTTTATAATGAGTATAAGAATAAAAGAAGTATAGGTTAAAGCTAAAATAGTAGTATAACTGCCTAAAATAGCTTTTCTCTAGTATATGGTGTATAATGTACTATGTTTTTTATACTAAAACTTGGGCAAGTTTTTCCAAATAATAAGGAGTATATTTTATACCACTAAAAAAGGAAAGTTATTGCAGGGCTATGCTATATTCTTTCGCTTAACCCAGACATATGAAATATTTTCCCATACATTTTAAGCATTTTACTACATTTTTTTAAAGCCATTATCCAAAAGTTTCTGAATTTCTTTTTCATACATTTCTTTAGCCCAATTATGTAGTTTACTGCCTTCTTTTAACTCATCTTCGCTGAATAAAGGAGCTTCCATACCTTTAGAATACGTATGGAATGCTTCAGTAGGGAAATATACATTCTTAACTCCCATCTTCTTCTTATAAACAATGCCCTCATCTACAAGTTGTTCAAGAAGTTTATAAGAAGTTGTGTCACTTGCATTTAACCCATTCATTATGTCCTTCCGTGTAAAACAAGGTTCATCATCTTCTGTATCGCACCATTCAGAATCACTTAAATCATCAAAATATGTATTAGCTTTAAAAGAAACTTTATTTCCCTCTTTATCATATTCCAATGTTTCTGAAATATATCTTACATAAGACTGGTGTTGTGGGCTTACGCTTGAAAGCATTTGTTTTATGGGTTTACCCATTATTGTTAAAGCACTTAAATAATCTTCAGGAGTCATTACAACTACAATAGTGCTCCATTCGTCATTAATATATTTGTCTCTATTTTTGATGTTACATAGGGTGACAGATTTGGCTAGATCTCTAATATTTTGTCGATTTCTGTTTGCGTTTTTGTTTGCACTGATTTTAAATGTTTCATCCATGTGTGAAGCGTAAGGGTTGTTTATTTTAAGTGTATCTTCCCATTCAAGAGATTTAACTTCCTTGGCTACTATATCTATGGCACAGGCTACTATTGGACGTTTCTTTTTAAATTCTGCTTCAAATTTCATCCTTTGGAAGTCGTCTAATTGGAATTCACGGATTGCATGCGCTATTTCGGGACTATCATCTGGTGAAGAAATAATGGCTCTAGAAGAGTATTGGCTTTCTACATCGCTTTCAATGGTTGAAAGTTGTACGCTACCTATACCTTCAAGTCTTAATTTTTGAGTCATATTACGGTCATTAGACGTATCTGTAAAGTTTTTGTCATAACTTCCTTCTGACATTATCTCCCTTAGTATTCCCAGCATTGGTGCAGCATTTTTAAGTTCTTCTTCATTACCAAGGTCACCCAATCTTATCAATTTTTTAGATAAAACATTTGAACCTTCTTTATATTTAGTCATGTTTAATAGACTTGCTGGTGTACTTGATTTACCTATACTTTCCTTCCATTGTTTAGGGAACAAATCAAACACAATATCCATTATTGCACTCTTTCCTACTCCTGGAGGTCCAGTTATTATGTTATGTATAGAGGTTTCCATGAATGAAGATATGGACATTAACGCTGTCAATCCTATTTTACTTCTCTGTTTAACAACTTTAAGTTCAGCCACATCAAGCATTATATCCAGGAGTTTCTCTTCATCTAGAAGTTTTTTTGCTTCTTCTTTCGTTTTTTTATTAAACTCTTCTATACTTCCGCTAACTTCGGCCCATGTTTTAGTTGGTATTTCTTCCAGTTTTTCTTCTGGTTCATCACTTTTTTGCCAATCATAGCTGTTTGTTACTTCCCTGACTTCTGCATCGGCCATTTTTATTTCGCGTATGAATTTGTTGAATTTTATTTTGAAATCAGCACCTTCATAACTAGGAGTTACTCCATATTCTTCCATGTTAAAATATAATAAATCGTAGTAATCACACGCTTTTGTTTTTCCAATTCCAGTGAGTGATTTACTTATGCTAAAATTGAACAAAACATCATTTTCCACCTGCATTCTTACATTATAAAGAGTTGCACTCTTTTGCTTAGAAATAAGATATGCATTTTGCCCTGTTGATGTTTTAAAACAAACCCCTACTTCTTTAGCATCCTTACGAAACTTTATTTTTATTTTTCCCACTTCAATATCGTTGAATATTACTTTAGTATCATTTTTTGGTTTATTTGATTCTCCAAAGTAATTCATGTAATAGTTATGGCATTCTTCTTCATCTAATTCCTCAATGTATTTGTCATACTCTTCTTGAACAGTAGGTATAACAACATCACTATAATCCCTTTCAGGCATTGCAGCTCTTCTTCTCTTTGCTTCTTCTTTTGCTGCAGCTCTTTTTTCTAAATATTCAGCTGCTGCCTCAATACTTATACCTCTTTCTTTAGCTAACTCTTCCGCTGTAATATCCATATTAATCCCTCCTAAAAATAAATGGAGTACAGTTATTCTGTATCTCCTTGCCCTATTTCATTTAAAATTCTCAAAATATGGTTTTGTGAAAGAATATTGTCATTTCTAAACTCAAATAATGGCTCTTTTAAAGAAACATACGCCTTTCTATCGTATTTAAGATAATCCAAAATTGCTAGTGTACTTTCTGAAGAATTGAAAACATACAGCTTTTTCCCCGTTCTTGGATTAGTTATATACCATTCTCCAACCAGATAATCTAAAGTTCTCATATGGTCATATAATTCATTGATGACACACGGACATACTGGTTTATCAACAATATAGTCAGATATGCTTTCTATAAAGTCCCCATATTCCAGAGATATCATCTCCTCTTTAGTTAACCCAGTAGAATCTCCGAGTAAGAATATTGCTTTATTCACAAAATCAAGCCGATTAAGGAATCTAGTTCTTTCTTTCAAATACTGCATTCTCACTCCTCCTTTCTGTGAATATCCGCAAGCATTGTAAGAATATCAATCCAGAATTCTGCGTCTTCTTCATTAAAATTGCCCATTAAATACAAATCAAAAGCTAGGTATCCAATTTCTTTTAAAGTAACTGGATCTGTCTTTTCTATTTCCATAAGAACTTGTGTCCACTTATCAACTTTGGATTCATCCATTTCGTCTATATAATTTCCCAGGGCTCTTTTAACAACTTCTTCAATTTCTATATCTTCTCTTTCAGCCAAATCTATTATCTCGGGTATTTCAGCCAGATCTATTGCAATTTTACTATTTTTCATACAATTTCACCTCAAATTTTTGTAATCCAAGATTATCGCACAAAGGGGTAAGTTTTATAAAGCTTTTTTGTGCAATATGCACATAGATAGAAAAAAGGGGAGATTACTATACCTAAAAATTACCATGTGAAAGAATATATCATAAAAGAGTTACAAAATGGCGCACAAAGCGGATATCAAATTAAAAAAAGTTACGATGATGATCCTACAACTGAAGAGCCCGCAGATTATAATAAAACATTTAGTGCTGCATTTGATAAATTATTAAAGGATTATGAAATCTTTATAATAGGTTATGATGGTGGATTAAAAAGAAATCAAAATATAACTTATGCTAATTTAATATATTCATTATTAGAAGCAGAAATATTTGAAATACGTAAATTAATTAGAAAATTAGATGCAGAAGATGGTAAAGAGGCATATAATAAATTACTTAATTTATTCACTAAAAAAATCCAGAAAATTAAAAAAGAAGAGTTTGAAATACCAATAGAAAACAATTATGATGAGATGAAATCCCTTTTTGATAATGTAATATCTTATATTAATTATAGGCCAAATAAAAAGGATGAATTAATCGAAGATCTTTCAATAGGGCTAAGTGAATCTGAAGAATCATACAATAGGTTACATAACTTTGTTCAAGATGTAATTAAGCGTGTAAAACCTCCTATGCCTTTTTAATTTACTATATTTACTTAATTTTCTATTCTTTTAACTCTTCCTTGGAGATCCTCTAGATTAGCTTAATTTTGCTTATATTTTTCTATTCTTTTTATGTTTTCTATATTATTATCTGTTATTGGCAGTGAAACATCCATAATTTTTTTTATAGTTTCGTCATCTAGTTTTAATGCATTTTGTAAAATATTTTTAATAGTATCAACATCAATATAATCAGCTGATTTTAAATAATTGACTTCTTTTAATAATGCTTCATTAGTAGATTTCAGTTCTTCATACTCTTTAGAACTTACATCTTTAACTTTTGCTTCATCTAATGTAAGATCTGGAAGAACCTTAAGATAATGTGCTTCTAAATCTTTAGGATTAGCTTGCCAGTAAGACCTATCTTGCTCTGATATTTTATGGCCTGCTAGGTAATCAGCTAAAGTTTTTTGACCTGTTTTATTTATAAAAGTGCTTATGAAATATGCTCTCAGTGAATGACTACGCCAAAAACTATATTTACCTTTTTCTCTTTTAAAACCTGCTTTCTCTCCAGTTCTTCTAAAGTTAGTGACAACACTGTCTCTGCCTAATTTTTTCCCAACATTATTTACAAAGAGAAAATCATTATTGTCATTTATCCTTATTTTCTCATTAGCCCCGTAAAATCTCACTTTAAGATAATTAAATATTTCACGTGTAGCTTCTGGAGGTATAAAGGTATGATGATCATAATTTACTTTTTGTCGTCTTATATTTAGCGGTAAAACCTTATTAGATATCTTATCTTCATATTTAAACAAGTCATAAATATTATCAATTTCAATTTTGGATACTTGTGATGCAGCTTCTAATAGCTGCTTAATTGTTAAATTTCTAGCTTCTTGTTGTCCCATTCCTGAAAGAGCCATTAAATAAATTAAGGCTTTTTCACGTGTAGCTGCTGCATTTGCTAACTTAAGTATATTTTCTCTTGACATTCCTTTACTTCTATTTTCCTCAAGGGTTATGTCTCCCCTGTTTCGTTTTACTTTTGGTAAAGACACATCAAAAGACTCATAAAATGATCTAATGGCTGAATGATAGAGATTAATAGTACTTGGAGCAATTCCTTTATCTTTTAAATATTTGATATACATCTGATGATAACGACGAATTTTCCTTTGTCTTTTCCGAATTGTTGGATCTATTTCTTCTTCTTCAGCTTCTTCTAGCAATTCTGTGGGTGTTTTACCTATTAGTGTGCAATAATGGTTCATTGCGATTCTATAACTTTTTTGAGTCCCCGGGCGAATACCTGTTTGATCGAACCAATCCTCTATTAATCCATCATCTTCTATACTCATAGAATTATATTTTGATGTGTATATTATTTAAATTTTTGTAATATACCGACTATTGAGTTAGAACTATCTACATATAACGCACTAAATAAAAACTCGAAAAATTAATCCTAAATTCAATTGTTAATTTAAAAAAATGAGTATAATTTCTAAGATTAATTTAAAATAAAAAGGAGGAGCTCCCTCAATGGTAGTTAGAGGGAGCTAAAGGTATTTTTGGTAAAATTTGGCCAGATTAAGCGCCTGCTCCACCCCTTACAGGGCCGGCATCCATTTCAAGCATCATTGGTTTAGGTAATTCTATTCCAATGGTCTCTTTTATGACATCTTCAACAGATTCAACCAGGATGAACTCTAAATCCTTTTGAACATCTTCTGGTATGTCATCGATGTCTTTTTCATTGTCTTTTGGTAAGATAACACGTTTTATTCCGGCACGGTGAGCTGCAAGGACTTTCTCTTTAATTCCACCAACTGGTAAAACTGCGCCTCTAAGTGATATTTCACCAGTCATAGCCAGTTTTGGATCAACTTCATGACCTGTAACCAGTGATGCTATGGTGGTTAAGAGAGCTACACCTGCAGATGGTCCGTCTTTTGGAATTGCTCCAGATGGAACGTGTATGTGTAAATCTTTCTTGTCAAATTCTATTGTCTGTAAATTGAATGCTAATCTTGAACGGATAAGACTCTGTGAAATCTTAGCAGATTCCTTCATTACATCTCCTAATTGTCCAGTAAGTGTCAATTTACCTGTTCCTGGCATGAATGCACCTTCAATGAACAGTATGTCGCCGCCAACAGGAGTCCATGCTAATCCAGTTACAACTCCTGGAGGGTTATTTTTACCTGCCTGGTGAACCTGAGCTATTTCATGGCCTAATATATCATATAGCATGTCTTCTTTAACGACATAAGGTAATTCTACTTTTCCAAGAACAACTTTTTCTGATGCAACTCTTGCAACTGCAGATAGTTGACGTTTAAGTCCTCTTACTCCGGCTTCTCTGGTGTATTTTTCGATGATTGTATGGAGAGCTTCATCATCTATTTGAAGCTGGCTGTCATTTAAACCATGGTCTTCAAGTACTAAGTCAATGAGGTGTTCTTTAGCTATATGGAACTTTTCATTACTGGTGTAGCTTCCGATTTGAATTATTTCCATACGATCTCTTAACGGTCCTGGAATACCTCTTAAATCATTTGCTGTTGCAATGAAGAAAACATCTGATAAGTCGTATGGAACTTCTAAGTAGTGATCAGAGAAGCTGTTGTTCTGTTCTGGGTCTAAAACTTCTAAAAGTGCACTGGCTGGATCTCCACTGTATGAAGCCATTAGTTTGTCCACTTCATCAAGTATAAACACAGGATTTCTTTGACCTGCACGTTTCATTCCCTGAATAATTCTACCGGGTAATGCTCCAAGGTATGTTCTTCTGTGTCCTCTGACTTCTGATTCATCTTTAACTCCACCGAGACTTATTCTGACATATTCTCTTTCAAGTGCTTCGGCAATGCTTCTACCTAAACTTGTTTTACCTGTTCCTGGAGGTCCAACAAGTAATAATATACTGCCCTGCTTGTTCTGTTTGAGTTTCATTACTGTAAGGTGCTGGATAATCCTATCTTTAACTTTATCCAGTCCATAGTGTTCCTCATCAAGTAATTTCCTTGCTGCTTCTATGTCAATGTCCTTTATTTCACTTTCGCCCCAAGGTAAGCTAACTAAAAGGTCAAGATAGTTCCTGATGACGTTTTCTTCAGAGCTGTGTGGTCCCTGTCTTTCCAGTTTTGTTACTTCGTCTAAAGCCACTTCTTTGACATTATCAGGCATGTTTGCTTCTTCAATTAACTGACGGTAATCTTTTTTACCGCTGCCGCCTTCCACTTCTTCAAGTTCTTCCTGGATAGCTTTAAGCTGCTCTTTAAGCATGTTTTCTCTATGCTTTTTATTCATATCTTCATTTAATTTAGCAGCCATTTCCATCTGGAATTTCAGTGATTCTTTCTGGTCAATTAGAATATCCATGAACCTTAAGCTTTTTTCTTTAAGGGAACGGATTTCTAAGAATTCCTGTTTTTCGGAAAGTGAAAGCATTGTGTGCGGAAATATGTAACCAATTGTTTTTGTAATGTCATTGAACTTATTTACCTGCTCAACGTAAGTTTTGGAGCCTTTGAAGTTTTCACTTATTTCTGAAACAAGGTATCTAATTTGAGTAAGCATTTCTTTCTGGTTTTCTTCGTCCAGATCAACAATATCTGGGATTAAATTGTATTTTGCCCTGTAATCTTTTCCATCTGGAATGAATTCTTCTATTTCTACCCTTTCCATGACATCCACATTTATATGGTAGAAATCCCTCATTTCTTTGGCTTTTCTGACTTTAACTAAAACTCCTACTTTATAGAAGTCTTCATCTATGTATAATTCATCTTCATTAGGTTTCTGCACTGCTGTGATTATTCCATAGAAATCGTCTCTAGCAGCACGGTTGTACATTCTTCTACCTATCTTTTTATCAACCTTCAGGTTCATGTTTGTTTTATGTAATAGTACGGTATTTGGTACAAATAATACTGATAATTCTTTATTTATGTTCATATCGTTCATGGTATCACTCCATGGGCAGTTGGCTTTTTATAAAATACAACTCTTTCGCGTATTTTTAAAGGTTTTAGCCCAATGGCGGTTATTACCTTAAATTTTTTAATTTTCTTGAATTTATGAAGTTTATTATTTTTTTTGAGCTTTGCTGCACTTTGTTAGTACACAGCTGAATAAAAAATCAATTTTTTCTTTGTGATTTATCATTGCACTGTGGTTAAACGTGTAATAAATGTAGTTACCTCTTCTTTCTGCA
Source organism: Methanobacteriota archaeon (assembly GCA_023434825.1). GTDB lineage: Archaea > Methanobacteriota > Methanobacteria > Methanobacteriales > Methanobacteriaceae > Methanobacterium_D. The sequence continues at coordinate 9,864 of JAEYSH010000050.1, forward strand.
GTGAGGATTCTAGCAGTTTTGAGTATTTTAAGATGTTGAGACGCTGCAGGTTGTGTTAAACCCATCATATTAGCCATTTCTGTTACACTGACCTTCTCCAATTCTCCCGACGTCATTTTATATATTAAAATCAATCGGTTGATGTTTCCAAGTGCTTTGAATAATTCTTCCAGTTCTTCTGATAAATCACAACACTGTTCAGAATTTATCCTCAACATGTTACATAAGTATATAAGAATATACTTATATAGTTTTCGATCGTTATAAATTAACAAATATTTTTTTGAAAAATAAAATCTGTAAAAACCATTGTTTTTCAATGGACACATATAGGCTTAAGTATGATTTACCCTGTTTTCTGCAAATTCAATTAAAAAAATTTATCCATGAATAAGTTCATTTAACTATATGAAAATTAATTGGAAATTATTTATAATTTTATTAGCTCTAAGTATCTTTGGATGGTTTGCAGTACTGCCCTATACTTTAACACTTCAAAGTAGTGCACTTCAAAATTTAGCGGTACCACTTTCAACATTATTGACAGTTCAATTTATTCAAAGTCTAATTATATCAGTAATTGCTATTTTTGCTGGTCTTTACTTTGCAAAGAAAGTTGGTTTAGGACTTCCAATCATTGAAGGCTTGCTTGAAGGTAAAACTGTTAAAGATTATTTGATATCAATCCTTCCGCTAACAATTGGACTTGGAATTGTAGCAGGTTTTTTGATAATTGGCTTAGATTACCTGTTTTCATTTGCAGGAGCTGTTATTAATGTTACATCAAGTCAATTAACTCCTCCAGCGTGGCAGGGATTACTGGCATCATTTTATGGTGGAATAAACGAAGAAATATTACTTAGATTGTTCTTTATGAGCTTTTTAGTTTGGATATTCTTTAAAATCAAAAAAACCGCTGATGGGAAACCTACAAAAGCTGGATTTTGGCTTGCAATTATCTTAGCATCAATTATATTTGGAATTGGCCATTTACCAACTTTAGCAGCAATTACAGATTTAACACCAATTCTAATTGTTAGAACAATTGTTTTAAACAGTATTGGTGGAATTATTTTTGGATGGCTCTACTGGAAAAAGGGCTTAGAATCAGCTATGATTGCGCATTTTTCAGCAGATATTGTTTTACATGTACTTCCAGCTTTAACTATTTAGTTCCATCGTGTAAAACAATTTTTTTAATTTTTTAATTAAATAAAAGAAAAAAAATTAATTCAAAAATAAAGAGAGGAAATTTTAAATTTATAACATTTCGTCTCTTATATCAATTGTATCTTCAAGATCTGGGCCAGTAGAGATTATAGTAACTGGAACACCAGTTTCCCCTTCAATTTCTTCAATGAATCTCTTAACTTCACCAGAAAGCTGTGAATAATCCTTAACTCTTTCACATTTCGGGAAAATACGGTCCACACATGTTAATGCAATCTGTGTAGCGCCATTTATCATACAGGATTCACGAGCTAAATCCATATCAAAGTCTCCAACTCTCCTACGTCTCCCAGTTACGGTTCCATATTCTTCAAGACCTCTGCTTTCAGCCTCATCCTGAGAAATTTCAGTTTTGAAAGGTCCTTCACCTACACGAGTAATGTATGATTTAAAAACAACAATTACATCATCTATTCTGGTTGGTCCGACACCAACATCTGCTGCTGCTGTACTTGCTGTTGTATCTTTACTTGTAACAAAGGGATAAGTACCGTAGTATAGAGATAAACCAAAGCCCTGTGATCCTTCAATAAACACGTCTTTTTCATCGTCTAAAGCATCATTAACTTCCTGCGGAACATCAGTTAAGTAATCTTTCATTTCAAGGATATCTTCAGCACGCTTTATGCTTCTATTTACCCTATCCGCATTTGCTGGTCCGCATCCAGTTCCAGTACTTCCAATTTTTTTAGATAAATGATCTGAAGCCCTATCAAGCTCCTTATGCTTTTGTTCGATTATTGCACATCTGTAATCTGCAAATGTCCTGCCTCTTACATTGTATTTGTTTAAATAATCAAGTTCATGCATGAAAACTTCAGGGTCAACCAGTACACCGGCCCCTATAAGAAGTCTTGCATCTTTATGGAAAAATCCAGATGGGGTTAATCTTAATCCGAATTTATCTCCTTTAAATTCAACAGAATGCCCTGCATTTGGGCCTACTCCTGCTCTTGCTATTATATCAGGTTTATCATTGTAACAGAGATAAGTAATGCATTTTCCTTTGCCCTCATCTCCCCAGCCGCCACCGACTAATATACTACATGTCATATTGTGTTCTCCAAATTTCTTTGCCTCTTTTATTTTTATAAGCTAAGAATAAAAACCTTTCCATTGTGTGTTAAAAAATAGTTCATTGATAACATTAATTTATAAAAACAATTTCTTCATGATTATTTGTAAAAAAAAGAAATAATATATCTTTAAAGCATAGAGAAAAGGTAAATAGATTTTATTATTAAGCTTTCTTATTGATTAACCGTGCAAATATATCCGGCGTATATTTCCTTTGAAGAGATATTAAAACATGCTGATCAAGGGCTTCTTCTAAAATTTCTTCAGTTATAATGTCTTCATCTTTCCTTATACGAATAGCCTGAGCAATTTGTGCAATATCCCTTGCATGAGCAAATGTAGGTTGAAGTTCTTCTCCTCCATTAATATGGGGTTTATAAACAGTTTCAAATCTATTAAGTACTTTTTCATCGTATTTTTCCTCTAAAGCATCTAAATTTTTTTTAAAAACCACCATTATCTCAGATGTAGAAGGAACTTCCAGTAGAATATTTAATGGAGCTCTTCTAAGATGAGCTTCGTCTATAATCGTTATTTCAAGATTGGTTGAAAAAGCGGGAATAAAATGAGTGTCGATAATCACTGGAGCGCCTTTAATGTAAATTATATCTTTTTTATTTTCCATCGGGACAATGAGTCTGTTTAAAAGAGCATTATGATCTTCTTTTTGCCTTCCAAGGTCATCTACAAGGAGTACTCCTCCGCTTGCTTTAATTATTGGAGAAGTTTCATAAACTCCTTTATTTGAATTATAATTAGTTTCTAATTTCTCAAGATTAAGCTCTGATCCAGTAAAAACAAATGGTGCATAAATTTTTACCCATCTAGGGTCTTCAGGTTGCTCCGGGCATATTTTATGAAAATCTGGATCAAAAATTTGAATAATCTGTTCGCTGAATTCAATGAACTTTGGAATTACAATTGGGGGAAGTAAATCTGACATTTTACTTGTTAAGAACGTTTTACCAGTTCCGGGAGGTCCGTAAATAAAAAAACCCTTCCCCCCAATAGCCGCTTCAATAAGGCCATTTTTTGCTTTTTCTGATCCTACCACATCTTCAAATGCTTTTTTAATAACTTCAGGAGGTATTTTTATTGGAAATCTATCCTTAATTTGTATATTCATTAGTTTAGTGTAAATATAATAGGATACTGGTGCCAAACCCGTATAAGAATTTTCCAGGATAAGTTTTTTAGCCTTTTCATGGCCAAGTTTCGTAACTGAATACTCTACTGAGGCAAAAAGAAACCCTCCGCTTACAGGAGCGCATAAATCTTCTTTTTCAAGCATTTTAATGCATTCCTCTAATATTTCTATGCTTATACCCGTTATTCTATGCATATCACTTACTTTAATAGTTCCATAGCTTGAAATAATCTTTAATACAGAATTTTTTATAAAATTAGTTGAAATATCAATTTCTTCTAAGGATCGAGGTATTTTTAACAGGGTAAATAATTTTTCCATTTTTTCATTATGGTAGTAATTCATGGAGCTTTACACCGCCATATTTGATGATTATCAGTTTATATTAATTACTAGCATTCACATTCCCTTAACAATTTCCATCTAAAAAGTACGTTAAATTCACAAATTCAATAATTCCAAAATAAATAATTATTAAAAATAAGTCATTCCATAACTTTTAAAGCATCTATAATGTTTATTATATTTTTTACTCCCAGTTTAAAGTCTTCTATCCTTATATTTTCATTAGGGGAGTGTACAAGAGAACCCCAATACTCTACGCCTACTGAAACTGTAGGAATGTTTAATTTATTTATAAAATTGTAAATAGGGCTGCTTCCAATGGATAAGGGATAAATTAGAGGATCTATGCCGTATGTTTTTTGGGTTGCTTTTTTAATAAGTTCCGTGTAAATGGATGAGGAACTGGTTTTAGCTGATTCATAACCATAATGATAATCCAATTCTATATCTTCAAATGAATGTTTTTTAATATGATTCTTTAAATTAAAAATTAGATTCTCAGGTTTTTGACCTGGAAGAAATCTAAAGTCAATTTTAGCTGAAGCAACACTGGGCACGATAGTTTTAGAGCTATCTCCATGATAACCCGAATAAATACCATCAATGTTACATGTAGGTTTAAGATGTAATGACTTAAGAGCATTTAATCCGGTTACTCCACCTTCAAACTCTTTTACACCATATTTTTTCAATGTTAACTCATCTTCAAAAGGGATTTTTTCTAAAAGTTTGATGTCTTCTTTTTCAATTTCATCCATATCATCATAAAAGCCTTCAATTAATATATTTCCATTTTCATCCCTTAAACTGCTTAAAAATTCTATTAAACGCCATATTGGGTTTTTTATTAATCCCGCTCTTCCAGAATGAACATCTTTATCTGGCCCTTTAACTTGGACATCAAAGTAGGCAATTCCCTTGTAACCAAGTTTAATATGAGGCATACCATTTTCATGTCGATCTCCAGACTCCCAGACTCCCAGATCAGCTTTAAAAAGCTCTCCATATTTATCAACATATTTTGGGAGTGAAACTCCACCAACTTCTTCTTCACCTTCAAAAATAAATTTTACAGCAACTGGAAGTTCACCAACTGTTTTTAAAATCGATTCTACTGCTTTTATTCTGGCTATAATGTTCCCTTTGTTATCTGCAACTCCACGGGCAAATAACTTTCCGTCGCGGATTTGCGGATCAAAGGGAGGGCTTTCCCAAAGCTCCAATGGATCCGCAGGTTGTACATCATAGTGATTATAAAAAATAATTGTTTTTTCATAGGATTTAGGAATATATTCCCCATAAATAAGAGGATTAGCACCCTCATGTTTTAATACCTTCGATTTAATCCCAGAAGATTCCATAATTTTAGTTATTTCATCTACAGATTCTTCTATGCCTTCATTAAATGATGATATTGAGGGAATTGAACAGATTTCTTTTAAATCTTCAAGAAATGAATCTAAATTCTTGTCAACGTATTCAAGCGCTTCTTTCATTAGATCACCTGTAAAAATAACACATATTATGATCTAAATTAAGAACCTAATAAAATTTAAGAAAAAATAGGAAAAAGAAAAGAAATTTAAAAGGATAGTTTGGATATCCTTTCCATGGCTTCGTTAGTGTTTTCAAGTGTGTTAAATGCTGTTATTCTGAAATAACCTTCACCACTAGGCCCAAACCCAACACCAGGAGTTCCTACAACATGAGCTTCATTTAAAAGAAGGTCAAAGAATGCCCATGAATCCATGTTATTTGGGGTTTTAATCCATATATAAGGTGAATTTACTCCACCATATATTTTTAAACCATTTTTTTCCATGCTTTCTTTAATTATTGCTGCATTTTTCATATAATAACTTACTATTTCTTTAATTTCCTTCTGGCCTTCTTCAGAATAGATGGCTTTAGCAGCCATTTGCACAGGATAAGAAACACCATTAAATTTAGTAGTTAATCTTCTAAACCATAATTCATTTAATGAATGAGGGTTTCCGGAAGCATCAAAGCCTATTAATTCTTTAGGTACTACAGTGTAAGCACATCTTGTTCCTGTAAACCCTGCATTTTTAGAAAAGCTTCTAAATTCAATAGCAACCTCTTTTGCCCCTTCAATTTCGTATATACTTCTAGGTATATCTTCTTCTTGCACATATGCTTCATATGCAGCATCGAATAAAATAATTGATTTATTTTCACGTGCATAATTAACCCATTTAGCCATTTGTTCTTTAGTAAGAACAGTGCCTGTTGGATTATTAGGATAACAAAGATAAATTAAGTCAACATGTGTTTTA
>JAEYSH010000095.1 GCA_023434825.1 Methanobacteriota archaeon
AACGTTAGCTTCGCTTCCTTCCCATTTTCCAACGGTTTCGTCCAGATATCTTGCTATTTCTTCACTGTATTTTCTGGTCCCAATGGTGTAATTATCCTTTTCATTTCTAATATAGCTAATTCCATCGCCCTTTTCTTCCATAACCTTAGATATTTTCATTAATTTTTCATAAAAACTTGCAGATACCATTTGTTTTCAACTCTTTAATTTTTATCATGATTTGCTGTTTTCTCAAAAACTTTAACATTTTATAATTTGTAATTAACTCTATATATTTAGATATTAAAACTATTTTATTTTAACGGTAATCTCCAATTATTAATAAAACTAAAAAATGTATCTTTAAGCCCAGATAATTTAATTTATGGATATTTTGACTTTTTAACTATAAAAAAGTATTTTTTACAATTAAAATTAAATTATTTTTCTCAAATTAAATATACACTATGTTATTATCGTTAAAATTAATTAAATAACTAAATAAATTGTTATTCATTCAAAAAAATTGTTTTTTTATGCCATATATAAATTATATGCATTTAAATATATTTAATTTATAATTAATTTGGTTTAAAAATTTAAAATTTTATTTAGAGCATTTAAATCATGATATTAATTTTATGCTATTTTTGAAAAAGAATAAATAGTATTTGGATAATAAGTAATACAATATAAAAAATTATTATTAAAAGGAGTTTATAAAAATGGTAGAAATTGGATATAAATTAAGTTCAGAAAAATATCCTCCTTTAGATTTAGTTTGTTACGCTAAACAAGCTGAAGATGCCGGCTTTGATTATGCTATGATATCAGATCACTTTCACCCATGGACAAGCAGAGAAGGAAACAGTCCTTTTGTATGGGGTACAATTGGAGGCATTTCACAGGCAACAGAAAGAATTCCTATAGCCACTGGAGTCACCTGTCCTACTTTCAGAGTGCATCCTGCAATAATAGCCCATGCAGCAGCAACTGCTGCATCAATGTTACCTGGAAGATTTATTTTAGGAGTAGGATCTGGAGAAAACCTAAGTGAACATATTTTAGGAGATGAATGGCCACCAACACCAACCAGACTTGATATGCTGGCAGAAGCCGTAGATATCATTAGAACACTCTGGAATAGAGAAGAAGGAATGCAAGATTATGATGGATGCTATTACAATGTTGAAAATGCTAAAATATTCACAAAACCTGAAGAATTACCACCCATCTTTATTGCTGCTGAGGGTGAAATGGCATGTGAACTAGCTGGAAAACAAGGTGATGGGTTAATAGCACAATCAGGTAAAGAAAAAATTACAAAAAAGTTTAAAGAAAATGGAGGGGAAGGAAAACCATGTTACGGGGAAGCGACAGTATGCTGGGCAGAAACAGAAGAAGAAGCAAAAAAACAGGCTTATGAAATCTGGCCAATAAAAGCCAATACCGTGCAGCTAAATGCCGATCTTCAAACCCCTTCGCACTTTGAACAGCTTGGAGAGATAGTAAACGAAGATATAGTAGCAGAAAAAATGGTTTGCAGCCCTGAACCTCAAGATTTCATTGAAGAAATAGAGAATTATCAAAAAGCAGGATTTGATCACGTATGTTTAAATCATGTTGGTGAAAATCAACATGAATTCATTGAATTTTGTGAAAAAGAAATTTTACCCGAATTTAGAGGTTAATTTAAATTTAAAATTTGGATTTAATCAAAAACATGAAATTTAGGAGGAATTTTATGAAAGCTGTAGTTTATAAAGGCCCAAAAAATGTTGAAGTTGAAGAAGTTGAAAATCCAAGAATTGAAAGACCAACTGATGTTGTGGTAAGAGTTACAACCAGCGCCATATGTGGAAGCGACTTACACATGTACGATGGTGAAACAATAATGGAATCAGACCGAATTTTCGGACACGAACCAATGGGCGTTGTTGAGGAAGTAGGAGATGCTGTTGAGCTTGTTAAACCTGGAGACAGAGTTGTAATGCCTTTTAATATCGCATGTGGATTTTGTTTAAATTGTATTCAGGGAATGACCAATGCATGTCTTACCATGAACCCAGATCAGCCCGGAGCAGCATATGGATATGCGGGTATGGGACCATATGCAGGAGGGCAAGCTGAATATGTAAGAGTCCCATTTGCAGATTGGGCATGCTTAAAATTACCTGGCGAACCAGGGGATGAATTTGAAGACGATTTTATGATGCTTGCAGACATATTTCCAACTTCATATTATTCAACTGATCTGGCTCATGTTTCTGTAGGAAAAGCTGTTGCAGTGTTCGGTGCAGGGCCTGTTGGATTACTTGCAGCCTACAGCGCTATTTTAAAAGGAGCTGCAGAAGTATATATAGTTGATAATTCACCGAAGCGGCTTAAAACCGCGGAATCAATTGGAGCTATACCTATTAATTTTGAAGAAGGAGATCCAGCAGAGCAGATTATGAAAATGAGACAACAAAATACAAATCTCATGGAATCATTAAGGCCAGGAGAAGAAAAAACACTAGGAGTTGATTGTGCTATAGATGCAGTTGGATATCAAGCATCCAGTAGAAAAGATCCAGAAAAGGAAAAACGTAATCAAGTGCTTATGGACATTGCAAATGTAATAAACGCTGGCGGACATCTTGGAATTATTGGAGTTTATACGCAACAAAATCCTTCTGCAGAAGATGAACACGAAAAACAGGGCGATTTGATGTTCCCACTGGGAAGATTATGGGAAAAAGGAATTACAATTGGTATGGGGCAAACTCCAGTTAAACAATTACATGTTTTTCTAAGAAATCTCATCTTTGATGGGAAAGCAAAACCAAGCTTTATAGTTTCAGATAGAATCAGTATAGATGATGCTCCTCAGGCATACCGAGGATTTGATAGAAGAGACTATATATCTAAGCCATTAATTAAATTTGAAGGTGGCTGGTCCAAATAAATCCTAATGGATTTATTTTTATTTATTTTTAATGTATAGAATTTATTTTCTAAACAATTGGTGGCCTTTTATTAGCCTCAGCAACTTTTGAACCCCATAAACTTAGTTCCGGACTTGTATCATCATGATCAATTTGGCACTCAATTAAAACTGGCCCGTCAAAATGGTTTTTAGCTTTTTTAATTGCTCCAGCAAGTTCATTTCCAGTTTTTGCGATTAAACCTAATCCCTTACCATCTTCTGCATTAAATACTTCCATTAAACCAGCATAATCCCAGTTTTTAATGTAATTATAAGGACCTTCATGAATTACAGATTCTACCACATAACCATGATTATTTACTATGAAAAGTATTGGATTTTGATTATATCGTATCATATTGGCAACTTCTTGAGCTGTAAACTGGAATGATCCATCACCTATAAGTCCAAGAACCCGTCTTTCAGAAGTATTTCCAATTGAATACCCGAATACTGCTGGTACTGACCAACCTATTGCGCCCCACTGCATTTCAATTTCATATTTTGCACCTTCAGGTAAATCCATATACATTGTATTGAACCACGAATCCCCACTTTCAACAAAAAGTGTTGATTTAGAATCTATTAATTCTTGAATTTGATTAATCATCTCTACACGGGTTAATGGTGCATTCAATTCATGTTCCATTGGTTCTTTATTTAATTCCATTTCATTAAATTTTAGAATTGAAGATTTATTTTCATTTACACGATCAGCCAGTACTTTTAAAAAATCGGCTAATTTTATTCCAGTATGTTCAGAATTTGGGAAAACAACTCTGCTTGGATGGATATTAACTGTTTTTTCCTCATCGGGGATTGATTTCCAGCCAACAGTAGAATAGTCTGTATAAACCGGACCTCCCGCTATAATTAAATCTGAACCTTCAACAATTTCCTGGCAGCCAGAGCTACTAACTTCTCCCCAGTAAACTCCGATGAATTGGGGATGATTTTCTGGGAAAAAGCTTTTTGCATTGGGCTGTACTGCCACTGCACAACCCAAAGATTCTGCTAGTTCTTTAAACTCATTTATAGCATCATGAGTCCTTAAATGTGGGCCTGCAAGAAGTACTGGAGAATTTGATTCTTCTATTAAATCATTTGCTAAATCCACAGCAGATTTTATTGCTTTATTATCAGTTTCAATATGGCTAACCAGACTTTCAAGTGGAGACGGTTCTGGACAGGGTGCATCTGCAATGTTACATGGAATTTCAATATAAGCAGGCATGCGATTTTTTAAAGCATTACAAATGACTCGATCAATTAGATGCGGGGCATCTTTTTCATGCATAATCTGTACTGCATCACAAGTTATTTTCTGAATCATTTCATATTGATAGTTTAAATCTTGAATATCTAATGTATGGTGTGGTGTTCTACTTTGAACAGGATCATTAGTATTGAATCCTCCTGAAATAAAAATAATTGGCAACCTTTCAGCATAAGCACCAGCAATACCATTAATAGCAGAAAATGCACCAACATTAAAAGTAGTAACTATTGCACCAGCACCTTTTATTCTTGCATAGCCTTCTGCAGCATAAGATGCATTTAATTCATTACTGCTTCCAATTTGCTTTAAATTATCATTTTTTAAAAGCTCATCAAGTAGCATTAAATTGAAATCTCCAGGTACAACAAAATAATGTTCAATTCCCATCTGTTCCAGGCGTTTTGCCAGATAACTTCCTACAGTATATTCCATAAAACCAACCAATACTCTTTTTTATCTCTTATTTTGATATACTTTTAATGTAATTAGTATTATTATTTTTATGTATAATTAAATTTTTCAATAAAAAAAATTCCCAGAAAAAATTAATTTTCCAATGATTAAATTATGGAAACTAAAGGAAATCAATTAAATGTTTAAATTAAAAAATTAAATTTGTTATTGAATATTTATCCAAAAAGTGGAATAAACAGCCAATTTTTAATACTAAGCATTTAATAAGTAACATTTTTTATAATTACATTATAAATATTAATACTTATTTTAAAAAGCATGGCAAATATGGATATCTAATATAATTATTTCTTGTTATTAGTTGGATGTCCTGCATATATAATTGATGTAATTTCATTATTTTTATTTTTGATTGGTTTTACAGATATACTAAACCATTTAAATCCGCCTTCTTTGGTTTTATATCTTTTTTTTAGTTGATAATTATCAAGCTCTCCAGATAAAAGTTTTGAAAATGATTCAGATGTCTCTTCTATATCCTCAGGATGAGTTATATCTAAATAAGTTAATTTTAAGAATTCTTGTTCGGTATAACCTAATTCATCTAATATATTTTTATTTACTTTAATCCAACAGCCATTATTATCTGTAGTGGCCACAAATATATGATATAGATCAAAAATAGCTTCAATATGATTTGCATAATCTATTATTTCTTTTTCAGCATTTTTACGTTCATTAATATTTTCAACAATAATCAAAGAATTAATGGGCTTCCCATTGGATGAAATACCAAATCCTCCGGTTATTTTACCCCACATGATTTCCTTGTCTTTGCGAATGAATTTTTTCTCCATTTCATAGAATTCGATTTTTCCATTACGTAAACTTTCAAGATAAGATGATTCTTTTTCTATACAGTCCGGATGAGTGAATTCTGTAAAATTCATTTTTTTAAGTTCTTTTAAGCTATAACCGAGCATATTTTCAAATGCAGAATTACAATCTATTATACGTCCTTGAGTATTTCCTATTACTATTCCTATGTGAGCAGTATTATATAAGTTCTGGAAGAGTTCATCAACTTTATTTAATTCTTTTTTCAATGCTTTATGTTCTGTTAAATCTCTACCTACTATTGAAATACCCGCAATTTCACCATTATTTTTGTGAAGTGGATTTAAAGTCAATTTATAATCATGAATTTTACCATCAGGCATTAGTATAGAAGTAACGAATTTAACAGTTTTATTGTTTTTATAAACTTCATCACGTAATTTTTCCCATTCAACATACTTTTCCTTAGGAAAACCTAACTCATGAAATGTTTTACCTATTATTTCACCTTCATTTATATTCAAACTCTGGCGCATCGATCTATTTGCACTAGCTAATCTGTCATTAATATCAATACTGCAAATAAGTTCTTGTGTGGAATCAAAAATTAATCTTAAACGTTCTTCACCTTCAGATAATTTCTTATCTAAATTGTGCTTATATAATGCCGCGTCTATAGAAATTTTTAATAATTCAGAACTAACAGGTTTATTCACAAAACCATAAGGATTAGTAAGTTTAATACGTTCATATGTATTTTTATCAGTAAAAGCACTCATATAAATGACAGGGATATCAAAATAAGTTTTAATTTCACTAGCTGCTTCAATACCATCCATATCTCCTTTTAAGTGGATATCCATTAAAACTAAATCTGGTTTTAATTCAGCAGCTTTTTCAATTGCCTCTTTTCCACTTGAAGCAGTTCCTACGACTTCAAAACCATAACTTTCTAATATTCTATTAATATCTAATGCAGTGATGGCTTCATCTTCTACGATTAGAATGTTTGTCATAGTAAAAACCTCGGATAATACATTTGATAGTAAAATATTGCTTTATAAGTATTAAAGTTTAACTAATTTTTAACTTTGTAATTCAGAATGTTCTATTCCCATTAATTTTATTAATCTATTTTATAAAAATAACAAAGTCTTTAAATAGATAGAGAAGCGTATTTATTTTTTCTGAGTGGTTTAGTATATGAATTTTTACCCAAAAACTAGAATAAACACCTCAATTTTTAATACTATGCATTGGTAGGTAATATTTATTTAGCTATATTATTTGATAATAAATTATATTTTAGTGCATTTTTGCACATACTGAAACGTAAGAAATTGTAGCTAATTAAATAAAAAATAAAAGGGTTTAAAAACCCATAACTTGTTTTTGATGCAGTATCTTATTTTCCAGGTGAAATTCCTGCTTCAGGAGGTTTTTTAGGTACATCACTTATGTAATTCCTTCTAAGACCTTTAATATATCTATTAGCCCAAAGATATGCAATTGCACAACCAAATGCACCCCCAACTACTATTCCCCACCATACTCCAGCAGAGCCTAATCCAAGGACAAATGCAAACACATATGCAAATACCGAAATAAACACCACTTCCCTAATTACAGTTAGAATTAATGATGTCATTCCTTTACCCATTGCCTGGAATATTGAGCTTGCTGTGATTCCAAGGGGAACTATGATGAAGAACAGACACATTACTTGCAGGAATGATGCTATTGAAGGTGCCAGTGATGCACTTTCAGCAGAATATGCAAAAATACTTGCTATATACGGCGCGAAGAAGTATGTAAATATTCCTGTAACTAACGCTATTCCTACACCCAATTTAGCAGCGTAACTAAGTGCTATGGAAAGATTTTTGTATTTTCGAGCCCCATATGCCGCTCCTGCAACTGTAATTGTAGCAGTACCAATTCCTATTGGAGGTATCATTGCTAACATAACAATTCTCCAACCAGCAGTATATACAGCTACTGCTGCAGCCCCACCAGTTATAACCAGTATAAGGTTTAAAACTATTCCTAATACAGACATAACAAATGATTCTGCGCTTGCAGGTAAACCTACAGCCAAAATATCTTTTAATACTTTTTTACTCGGATTAAAGTCACTTTTTGAAAAAGAAACGTATGTATCTCTTTTTAAAAGTAACCAGTAAACCATTAAACTACATGATATTGCAGAAGATATTACTGTAGCCCATGCAGCGCCCGAAACACCCAATCCCAAGTAGTAAATGAATATAGGGTCAAGAATTATGTTCAGAATTGCTGTTGCAGCCATAGCATACATTGGCCTTTTGACATCACCTTCAGCTCTAAGAATTCCTGATGCAACACTTGAAAATATCAGGAAGATTAATCCTCCAAATACTATTTGACCGTAAGCTGTTGCAAGCCCTAATGTTTCACCAGCGCCCATTGCCAGTAAAATATTGGGAAGGAATATTAAAGTCAGAACTGTTAAAACAGCTGAAAGACTTACTGTAAGAATTACAGCATGTATTGCTGCATTATCTGCGCCATTTTTATTTTTAGCACCTATACATCTTGCAATTAACGATGATGCTCCTGCTCCAAGTCCATTTCCCAGCCCTATAACTATCATAAAAACTGGAGTAATGAAACCTAAAGCAGCAAGAGCATTTGGTCCAAGACCAGCAACCCATATACTGTCAGCCAGGTTATATGCCATCAACAACAGCATTGAAATAATCATCGGCATTGAAAGCGCTCGGATTGCCTTTTTTGGATCTCCTGTGATCATGGAGATTCTTTTATCTACATCTCCTTTAGAATTTTGATTATTAACATTACTCATTATTTTTCTCCTATCTATCAACTTTTTCAAGGCAGTTGAGTGCCATTTTTTTTAAAATACCCATTATTTGAGTATATTCATCTTTAGAAACTTTAGAACATACTGAATCTTCCCATTCTTTGTCAATATCTATTATTTGAGGAACTGCAATTTTTCCCTTTTCAGTTAGATATATAAGGTGCCTTCTACGATTTTCAGGGTCTATTTCCCTGAAAAGATAATTTTTATCTTCCATTTTTCTAAGTGCTCTTGCAACTACGCCTTTATCAATATGAAAATGGGCTGCCAGTTCATCTTGAGTGATACCTTCTTCCCTTGATAGTACCATCAAAAAGGGAATCTGACCAGCGGAAATATCCATATGCTTTATTTTATCATTTACAAAAATCATGTGTGTACGATGAATCATTGAAACCATTAAACCAATTGGAATCTCTGAATCGTCACTTGTTAGTAATTTTTTTGCATTATGCATTTAATTACTCCTTTTTAGAATTTTCAAAAAAATTTTGTTTTTGTAATATTAACTTGTACTTACCAGTATATAAATGTTGCCTATGCAACAATTGTTTAGGCAATAATTGTTTAAACAACTGTAGATATCTTATCATAAAATAAAAATCACCGAAATTAAATTACATGCATCTTAAAAAGAAAAATAATTTGATAAATTAAAATTCATTGTCCTTATCTTCCAAAATAGCCCCGGCTTCAGTATTAGCAAGTTGAGCCGCAAGATATGGATCAATATCTTTAAGTTCTTCATAATATTCACGTGCAGTATCTAAATCCATTAGTCCAGAATAAGCTATACATAAACCAGCGAATGCTTTAGAATCTTCAGAATCTGTCTTTAGGCATCTTTTAAAAGATTCAATAGCAGGTTCAAACTCCTTTTTTTCAACATATTCTATTCCATCCTGGAAATCCTTGTTATCATTATCTTCAACCATTGATTTTTTATCTTTGCCAAATATTTTCTCCAACATTTAAACACCTGAAATTCACTTAATTAATATTTATTAATATATAATTATTATTATAAATTATTTATTTACAAAAAAAGATTAAATAACAAAAATAAACTCTATAAAATATTAAAGGCTTAAATTTCATAATTCTTAAAGGCTATATTATAAAAATTATTTAAATTTATTTTAAAAGGAGATTAAACTTGATTGGAATCAGCGCTGATTTTGACCCTGTACACAACGGACACGTGAAATTAATTGAAAAAGGAAGAGAAATAGCCGAGGAAACCGGCGATGAAGTAGTAATTTATTTAAATAAAGATTACAGCGCTAACCACGCACCATTTTTTGCTAATTACGAAGCAAGGCGAGAAATGGCATTAAAAGCAGGGGCAGATAAAGTTGTTCCTATTGAAGGAATGCATCACCGCCTGACTCTGGCATATACTGTTCCTATTCGTATTGCAATGATGATAGAAGATGGTGTGGTTGATTATGTAGATGCAGCAGATGTTTCTACTAAAAAAATCCAAAGATATGCATCATCATTTGCAAAAAAGGGTATATTCAGTGGAATACCTCGAAGTCTTCCCAATAGAAATGTTATACGATGGTTCGCTGTAAATGAGTTTCTTTATAAAAAATACAATCGAAAAATGAAATTCCATATAATTCCAGAATTAAAATTAGATGGAAAAATCTCTGGAAGAGAAATAAGGGCTAAAATAATTGAAAATAACTTTAAAATCCCAGAAGATGTAAA
>JAEYSH010000127.1 GCA_023434825.1 Methanobacteriota archaeon
GTTCTGGGTTCCGGTACTCTGCATATTCTGATTTGAGCTTTGAAATGAGTAAATAGACACGCCGGATATGATTATAACGATTATAATTATAATCAAGGCCAAAAGTCCTCTATTCAATCTTTTACATCCAAGTATACTTAAGAATATTAATAATTTTATGTATATTTTTATTAAAATATATTCCGATTAGTTACTTTTCATTTATCGATTATATATCAAATATTAGCGAAACTTCAAACTAGAAATTTAAGTAAAAAAAGTAATTTGTATTTTAATCCATTCAATGCTTTTTAAATAACAAAAAGTCATTTTTAGTTAATTTAATTTAAAATTATAAAATTAAGAAATTAAATGAAATATAAATTAACTTTAAATTTTAAAATTTAAGTAAATAAAACATATAATTGATTTAAACAGATAACGTGTTTGGAAATAAATATGATCTTAGATTTTAACCAACTTGTCATAAGTTAAATTAAAATTAAGTATTTTCAGAAACGTCTTCTTCAAATAAGTTATCAAAATTGTTTATTTTATAGTAATATTCATCAAAATCCATTACATGTTTATTAATGAATCTTTCTAAATCTTTTTTATCCTCTGGAACTTTTCGGCTTGGAAATGTTATGCACATCTCAATAATTGCCTTTTTTTTATATTTGACATTAAAATCGCCTTTACAATCATATTCTAAGTATATTTCATATTCTTTTAATTTTGGAATAATTTTTTCAAGGCATTCTTCACTTAAATCTTTGTCAATAAAATTAAATTTTATACATGTTGACGAATTTTCTTTATTTTCTACTTTAAAATTCTTAAACTCTAACATTCTTTTAACCCTTAAATTCTTAATAGATAATCAGCAAAATTATACAAATTAAATGCTCTATTCATTAAAATAATTAATTTAGAGTAACCAGTAAAATTCTAAATATGGTTTAATTTTAATACTTAAAAATCTTTTTATGATTAACTTTATTATTATTTCTAATACTTTAAAAAAATTATACTACTTAATTGATTATAATGATTAGAAGTATAGCAGTTTAAGACTATTTTTATTTAAACTGATAGAACTTAAATATCATTTTTTGAGTAGTGAAGGAATGTACCAAAAATTAAGTTTTATACTATTATAAAGAGAAAAAATAGGTACAGGTTTTTATTTGTTCCTATATCTTTTGATATTATAAAAATTCTTATAATTAAGATAATATTAATATACATTAGTTACTAATAACAATTAGGGGGTATATAAGTAACTAATATTTTAATTGTGGAAGATGAAGCCATCACTGCAATAGATGTTAAAAGTAAATTAAATGAATTTGGTTTTAACGTTGTTGGAATTGTTTCAAGAGGAGATGAAGCAGTTAAAAAAGCAGGGGATCTTAAACCGGATTTAGTTTTAATGGATATCGGGCTTAAAGGTGATATGGATGGTATTGAAGCTGCAAGTGAAATAAAAACTCTTTTTGATATTCCAGTTGTTTATATGAGTGCTTTTTCTAATAAAAACACATTTGAAAGGATTAAATCGTCAAAGCATTATGGCTTAGTAAATAAACCTGTTAATTCTGAATTTTTACTGCTTTCTATTGAAGCGGCTATTTATAATCATGATCTAGATAAGAAGTTGAAGGAAAATGAAGAAAAATTAAAAGAAGCTCATGATAATTTAGAATTGAAAGTTCAAGAAAGAACAAAAAAACTTGAAAGCGCTATTAATGAATTAGAACGTTCTAACCAAGAATTAGAGCAATTTGCATACGTTTCAAGTCACGATTTACAAGAGCCTCTTAGAACTATCGCCAGCTTTACTCAGCTTTTAAAGCGAAGATATGAAGGCAAATTTGATACTGATGCAGATGAATTCATGGATTACATTGTAGAAGCTTCAATTCGCATGAAAGCTCAAATTGAAGGTTTACTCGAGTATTCAAGAGTTGAAACTAAAGGGGAAGAATTTGAACCTGTGGATACGAATTTAAAATTAAATTATGTACTTCAAAGCCTTGGTGCTTCAATCGAAGAATCTCAAGCTAAAATAACATATGATAACCTTCCAGTTGTAATAGGTGATTCAAATCAGTTACAAAGAGTTTTCCAGAATTTAATATCAAACGCTATTAAATTTAGAAAACAGGAGGAACGTCTTAAAATCCGTATATCTGCTAATAAAGATATATTTAATAGTGAATATGTTTTTAGCATAACCGATAATGGTATTGGAATAGAAAAACAGTATCAGGATCGTATTTTTACTATATTCCAGAGATTACATACACGAGATGTATATGAAGGAACTGGAATAGGATTATCCATAGTAAAAAGAATCATTGAACGTCATGATGGTCGTTTTTGGGTTGAGTCTGAGTTTGGTGTGGGTTCTACTTTTTATTTTACTCTTCCACTTAAACAGTTAAAGTTGGAGGATATTGAGTAATTTTAATTAAATCAATTACTAAATTTAATAATTTTAAGTTCTCATAGTTTAAATATTTTATAACTTTTGTAATTTTAATATTTTTCCTTATAATTCCTATTTAAGTCATTTAATCAATTTTAAGGAAATTTTTGATCTTAGTTTCACCTTTTAAATTTTTGATTTAAATAGTATAGGAGAGTTCATTTTCAATAGATAAAAAATATTTACATTAAAAACATAAACTAATATCATGACTTCAAAAAGTGGTGTGGAAGAAAATATTGAGCTTCTTTGCAAAAAATTTAAAAGTATTGCAGATATAACCGTTAGTTACGATAGATATGATATTATTTTATATAACTACGATGAAATTGAGGAATTAACAAAATTTATCCAGGAAAAAACTGATATAGAATCATGGACAGTTTTAAAATCAAGAGTAAATCCTGATACAAAAATAGATTTAATATGAATATAATACTAAAAAAAAGAATATAAATCTGCTGCAATAGATTAAAGCCTATTAGAAATAGTATAAGGTTTACTTGAGTAATAATGGTTCATAAAACTGATGGCATGACCTCTAAATAGATTATTAATTTTTTCAAGTTCATCAGGCCACTTTGCCTTGGGATAATGTATTAAAACATTGATAATAGTTGTTTTCCCTATTTTTTCGGCATATATTTCTGATTTACTACCATCATCTGCATATGAGGCATATTTTTTAAGTTTATATTTGAATTCATCAGTTAATTCGTGTAATTCCTCGTCAGTGAAATTTAATAAGAACGTAACTGCAGCAGGTTTGAGTTTGTCTATCATCTGGATCTTTTTAAATTCAATCATAGGAATCACCTAACTTTATTTTCTTATTTGAAATAAATAAATATATGGATTGATATTAACTAAAATGGTCTCTATATTACTTAATTAGATGTATCCCTTTTTAATTTTTTCTAGTAATTTTAAAGTTATTTCACCATTTATACCAATTTCTTCTAAATCTATTAAAGTATTTTTTAATTCTTCATCAGATTTAAGCTCTAATTTAATATTTTCTATGCTTCTATCAGTTTTTGAACCTTCAACAAAATTTTTGAAATTTTCCAGTTCATCACTTTTGAATTCATCTAACCTGGATTTTTTAAAGTTGTCTAAATTAAAATCATCTAAATCTTCATTTTCAATCTCTTTAAAATCTTTTAATTTAATGTTGTCCAATTCATTTAATGGATTTTTTTTGTTTTCTTTAGACTTTTTAATTTTCATTTTATCACTAGGGAGATGAATTAATTTTTATTAAATTATCTCTTTTAAGTTTAAAAAACATTGTTATTTCTATTCGGGATTTAAATTTGCATATAAATTTATTATCTTTTTCCTCTGCTTTTACCTCTTTCTTCAGCAGCTTTACCTTTGGCTTTCCCTTTTTCTTCTGCTATTTTTCCTTTAATTTTTCCTTCTAATTCTTTAGATTTACCTTTAATGTCATGCTTGTCAACCATTTTTATATCACCTTATTATATTTTAGCTTTAATAATACATATATTTTATTTTTTATTAAAGGAGTATATTTTAAATTAATTTAAGGATAATAACAAGTTTATATAATCAAGATAAATAAAAATTAATTATAAATTAAAAGAAGACATTAAAAATTTAAAAGGGTGTTTTTATGGCTTTTCATGTGATGATAATTCCTACTCTTGGCTGTCCTTCTGAATGTAATTACTGCTGGAGTTCTGAAGAAGGATCTCCAGTAATGAGCGTTGAAACAATACGTGAAATTGTTAGTTGGCTTAAAAATTTTAGGGATGAACCGGTAACATTTACCTTTCACGGTGGAGAACCGCTGCTTGCAGGATATGATTTTTTTAAGGAAGCTTTACCACTATTAAGTCACGGCTTAAAAGAACTAAACCCTGCTTTTGCAATTCAAACTAACCTATGGGCAATGACTGATGACTTAGCAGAACTTTTTGCCATCTATAATATTCCTATTGGTTCAAGTATCGACGGCCCTGAGGAACTTAATGATTTTCAAAGGGGAAAGGGTTATTTTGAAAGAACAATGAAAGGTTATGAAATTGCAAAAGCTCACGGTTTAAAAGTTAGTTTTATATCAACTTTTACTTCATATTCTATTGATTTTAAAGAGGATATTTTTAATTTTTTCCTTGAAAATGGGCTGAACCTTAAACTTCACCCGGCTTTGCCATCATTACGTACTGATGATCCTTCTAAATGGGCGCTTAAGCCTGAAAAGTATGGAGAGCTTTTGATTTATCTTCTTGATCAGTATTTGGAAAACATGGGTAAAATTGAAGTTATGAATATTGATCATCTTTGTAAGTGTGTTTTAACTCGTAGAGGTACGGTTTGCACATTTGTAGATTGTATGGGCGATACTTTTGCTATAGGGCCTGATGGAAGTATATATCCATGCTATCGCTTTGTAGGAATGCCAGAATATGTAATGGGGAATGTTAAAGATCATCCTACTGTTGAAGATCTTCAAAATTCAAAACCGGCTAAACTACTGGATGAATTTAAAGACTATGTAAATGAAAACTGTAAAAGATGTTCATATGTTCGTTTTTGCAGAGGTGGATGCCCTTATAATGCTTTAAAGATTAATGAAGAAACTGGTAAGGCTGAAATAAGTGGTGTAGACCCTCATTGTGAAGCTTATAAAATAATATTTAAAGAAATTACTGATAGAGTGAACAAAGAGTTTTTAGCATCCTCTGGGATGATGCCTTTAGGTGGCTTAAAAAGCGGAAAAGAAGATAAAAAAGGAATAATGTCTTTAATGCTTAAAGAGATTTAATTATTATGTAATTGTAGTATTGTTTGTTGTATGGTTTGTTTTATTTGTTTTTTTAGTTGAACTGCTACTTGGTTCAATTCCTTTACCGGAATTAGCTAAATTGATGTAGTCTGGTTCTCCAATCTGGCTTGAGATATTTGTAGATTCGTTTTCCTTGTTTTGAGAACCCAAATAATATCCAAATGCACTAAAAGCAATAATAACAATCACAATAAGTGTTAAATGGTACTTATCTTTGTCGCTCATAAATAACTCCTCTATATTTAATTTATTTATTAATTTCCCTAATTTAGAAATTATATTAATATATTTATAAAAAATTAATATAATCCTTTCTAAATCTTGAATGAATAAGGAGTTATTATCAATATTTAATCTTAAAAATTAGAAGCAAAGAAAATTAACTATTCTAGTAAAGTAAATTTAATAAAAAAATTGATTTTAATCTAACTTAGATTAATCAATTAAAGAGATCAGTAAAAAACATATTTAACCAAAGACATAACCGCACTCAGTACATC
>JAEYSH010000135.1 GCA_023434825.1 Methanobacteriota archaeon
AAAAAAAATCTGACTATATTAAAAAATATTAAATATTAGAATATGCAGAAATCTCAATTGATTAGAATGAATAAGGAATTTGAATTCAGGGATTTAAAAAAAGGAGAAAGAAGAGGTTTAGGTGTGATTTATCTTTTAATAAACGAAGATTTGCCACAAAAAGACATACTTAAAGATATTGAAAAGGTTATTGGCGAAAAAATTGACACTAAGACTCTTTCAAATGTCCTTAGAGATTTAGAAATAAAGGAAATAATTAAAAAGGAACCATTTAAAGAAAAAGGGAAAAGGGGTTATCAAAATTTAATATCTATACCAAAAAATCATTATACTTTAAAAAAACTGATATGTTATTTATATTTAATGAATGATGTCCCCTTTTTATTGCTCTTAAAAGGTACTTTTATCTATTCTAATTATCCAAGGAAGTTAATAGATATTGATTTAGTACTCGAAATAGAATCTAAGCTAGGAATTATACTTAATAGATATAATAGTATTGATTTTTCTTTTAAAGAAGATGAAAGACAATTAATAATTAAGATTTTACAAAATTCTCCATCAGCATTGCATTATGCAATTAAGTTGTATGAAAATGATTTAGTTGAAATAATGGATTTTAAAAAACTAACAAAAAATTTATCTTTTGTTGATTTTCAAAAAGAATTAAAAGAACATTTTATATTTAAGTTACAAACTTATCTGGGTGAAGATATCTCAAAGATTGGTAGCTATACTCCTATTGAATATACTACATCTGCAATTTTCTTACCAATAAAAAAAGAAGAACTAACTAAATATAATAAGGGTGTTTTTATATCCCAAGAAATTGAACGTAGTAAGATTAAAAGAACTATTATAGCACGTAAAAGAATGAAAGCTCCTTAAATTAACTTTCATTATCATTTTTAGGTTGTGCTACAGGAAGAGTCTTCCAAAATTCATCAATTAATTCTTTTGCTTTCTCTGAAACTAGTTCATATCTATTTTCCGCATCTTTTGGAACCATAACCTCTGCAAGTGTATTGATACTTCTCATAGATTCTTTTAGAGTTTCCATATCTACTTCTCTTTCTTCCTTTGACTCTTCAATTGAATCTACCCTATCACTTAATTTCACTAATTCAGATTTATAATATTCTTCTTGCTTTTTCATTTGCTCTTTTAATAATGCGTTTTCAGCTTCCAGCTTCTCCAAAGCTTCTTGATTCTCTTCCAGTACAATCTCATCATTAACAGCCAAATAAGGCAAAGCTTTACGATAATTACCTTTCAAGGCATTATAGTTATTAGTATCAATATAATGCTCCAATACATCACCCGTATTTTGCCCCATCAAATATTTCACATCATCAGAAGAGAATCCTGCTTTAAATCTAAGTTGATTTGAATACCACTTCCTTATTTTATGAGACCTAAAATAATTTCTTTCTTTCCCGCCAACTTCTATTCTTGGGAAAATATTCCTTCTATCGTGCATTCTATGAGTATAATTATTAACAGCTTTCACTTTTAATCTCAAATCATCTAAACAATCTTCTTTAGATATTCTTGATATTTCTTTTATAAAAATAGGAGTTTCTGGTGTTAAATATTCTGCTTCTCTAACTTCCAGCAACGATGCAATACTTCTAAGAGCTTCAGGACCTACAAAGGTATAAAATTCAACATTTGTTTTCTTTCTACGTAAATCAAAACATCCTATAATATTATCATCACTTTTAACTCTATATATAGCTTCTTTTACAGTTAAATCTTCCCCATTTTTGCTAACGGCTAAAATAAAATCTTCAACATCAAGCAAAAGAGCATCTCCAACAGCAAGACCTGTTTGGGCCATTGTAATAAAAAGAGTTTGATAAATAGGTTTACTATTTTTAATAGCTTTTCTTATATCTTCCACAGTTAAAGAATATTTAGAATCTTCTGAAACTTGTTTTATTGGAATATTAGTTTTTGGTGTAGGTCTAAGCTTAAAAGCATGGAAGAAACCATTTATTCGAATCAAATGGTTTTGAATTGTACTATAAGGATGATTACGATCAATTAAAAATGAAACATAGTTATCTTTTGCTTCATTTAACCACATATCAAATTCCGGAACTCTGTTTCTTAAATCATCACGATGTAAATCATGTATTTCTGTAGGGGATTTCCTATTAAAGTTACAGAATTCTTTTATGACATATAAATAAGCTTCAATACTTGGGGGTTGCAAACCAGATTTAATTTTTAAAAATCTTTTTATGGTAGAATCATTTTTTATTTCTTCAAAATTATAGAGTTCAGACATACTATCACGGTTATTTTTATGTCTTTTATTGTATAAAATGTTATCGTTAATGATAGCACTCTTCATAATTACATCTCCATTATTTGTATTTTCAGATATTTTTCTCTTTTTTCAGTTATATAAACTTAGAATCTAGGAATTTGTTTTTATCTTTAAAAGTACGCAAAGTTTAACATATAGTAAAGTTTATATAACATTATGTAAAGTATACTTTACATGAGGTGAAGAAATGAATACAAATTCAGGAATAATGAAAATAGTTTCAATTTTTGAATCTGGCTTATTTATAAAAATATTATCTGTCTTTATAACTGGTTTATGGATTGCAGGACTAGTTTTAGCAAATATATACATTATTCTACTGGCTATTATATTTTTAAGTGCGGAAGGAATCATTTTATACATAAATAAAGACAATTTAAAAGAAATTTTCCAAAGCGACAGCACAGTTATAGTTGAAGATGAAAGAACCCAGTTAATTAACGAAAAAGCCGCTACAATGACTTTAGGAATACTCATTGCAATTATAATCTATGCAGGAATAATTATAATAGCTTTAAGGGATGTTTATCCTCAATTTTTACAGTCAGGATATACAATGTTTGCAGTAGGAATTTTCTGCTTTATACTGTACTTTTCATCCCGTTTCTATTACACAAGGAAATATTAACTGAAAATAACTTTTAGAGGGAAATAAATGGAAAAAAACACTTATCAAACTATCAGAACACTAATTGTTGTTGCAATTGCGGCCATTATTGGATTTGCAGTTATAACTGGAAATCTATTACTTGCAGCCATTACCTTAATTTTAGGAATATTTATAACTTATTTCGTTCGGAAAAATGTTTATGAAGTTACTGAAGATGAAAGAACATATTTAATTACAGGAAAAGCTTCAAGAATGGCTATATTATCATTTTTAACTATTATAACCGTGCTTGGAATTGGGTTGCTTACATTGAAAAATAATTTTCCAGAATTTACACAGGCAGGTTTTACTTTAGCTTATTCAGCATGCCTTTTGTTGATTCTTTACAGTGGATTCTATTATTATTATGACAGAAAACATGGATAGTGAAAAAATGAAAAATAAATTGAAAGTTTATCGGGCAATGAAAGAAATAACACAGGAAGATCTTGCTCGCGAGCTTGGAGTCACCAGACAGACCATAATTGCCATAGAAAAGGACAAGTATGATCCTTCATTAGCTTTAGCCTTTAAAATTGTTAGATTTTTCAATGCACACATTGAAGAGATTTTTTTATATGATGAATAATAGGTATTGGATAGACATGAATATTAAAGAAAATAAAGAGAATTATAAGCCGTTTATTAGTATTTTAGGCAAAATAATTCTTATACTGATTATTATACAATTATTTAGAGCTACAGTAATGTATGGATTATGGTATTTTGTTAAACCAGGACAGGATATAATACTATTTCAGATTTTAAATGGTTTATCCTTTCTGATAGTTGGAATAGTATTATTACTATTAATTAAACCTTCTTTAAAAGAGCTGGAGCTAAATTTAGATGATCTAACAAAAAGAACCAAAACATTCTATATTTTAGGAATAGTTACCCTGATAATGTTAGTATTTTTGCCATATACTTTCTCATATGAGCTTGATGTACTTATATTAGGCATTGTATTTGGTTTAGTAACTCCTGCATTTGAAGAATTATTATTTAGAGGTTATTTATGGAATATAGCTGAAAATTCAATAGAAACAAAAAAAGCAGGATTAATTACATGGATCACAATCACTTTAATGTTTGGATTCTGGCATCTCGGATATCTAGACGTGTTCTTAATTCATCCAAAACAATTTAATTTATTGCACCTATTAACTATGAAAATAATTGTAGGGTTGATATTAGGGGCAATTGTAGGTTTTATACGCCTTAAAACTAAAAAAACATATGGTTCATTCCTTTTCCACGGATTATGGAATACTTTTGCACCATAAAATTAGAAAAGTTTACGTGATGGGCGTTCTTTACTGCATGTAACATTTCCTTGAGGAATTGGAGTAGTCCTTGGAATTTCAACTCCCATTTTATCAAGAACTGCCCTTGTATCTACTTTTGTACAAACACATCCATCTTTTAGGAGAGCTACACCTTGACAATGGAAATCTGAAAGTTTCATCATTGCCAGATTAAGATCCTGATAACATGCAACCCCTAAAACCGCTTTAAATTTGTTTTCTTTAGCAATTTTCTTTAAAAAGGTAGATCCCGGTATAATAAAAACATTATATCCCCTATCTTCTGCTTTATTCTTCAAAACACCAATTACGCACCTATTACAATCAGTACAGTGAAGACCAGTAGAATTCAGTTTAGCTTCACATTTAGGGCTTCTTAAACAATGTGGAAGTATTAAAACTTTGTCTTTATCATCAATTTCTTCAAATGCTTTCTCATTAACCTTATTTCTTACTTCAACACCAATTTGATCCACTATTTTCTCATCTACCCCCACATTACCTGCAAACTTTTTAAATAATCCATAAAATACGTCTATTGTAAATAGAAGTAAACGTGGGAAAATTAGTCTTTCCTGCCTTATAAGAATTCTTCCCAGAATAAGGGTTACAGAAAGCAGTATAAGCAGTAAAATACCTGCAATAAACACTACTTGTCCAAAAATGGTGTAAAATTCATACATTAACATATTAACTATCCTTTATGATCTTCATGAAATATTAATCTAACTTATATTGATTTTAAAAATTATTAATTTTTTTAGGTTTAAAATTTCTCAATTTTAAATTTCTTAACTGAACCTAAAATCTCAATTCCATCTTCTGTTGCCATTATTTCAGTATCTGAGAGATCATCACATGCACATAATATATCCTGTTCTGGATGGGTTCCAGGAATAATATTGCAGTTTAATCTTATGTGATCTCCAGTAGCAACAACCATTGGTAACCTTGAGGAAGTTGGATGGTTTTCTGGAAGGACTGTAATGGGAAAATTTAATTCTTTGAGGAGATAAAGTAAACTTCGAATTCCTTTCTCTGTTTTTTGATCATTGGAAAAAGCAGAAACTGCTATTAAATCTTCTGGTTCAAGGAAAAGAACTATTTCTTCTTTATCTGGCATTCCAATAAATATTTGCTTCTTTTCACCAGCTTTAATGATGCCCAGTTCACCAGAACTCCCAATTAAAAATAAAATTTGGTCATTATCTATTCTAATGCTTCTACGTTCTCTGACTGACATGATGGACATACTACTCTTTTTCCAAGTCCCTTAAATTCATTTCCGCAATCAAGGCACCTGTATCTTTTAGTTTTAAGCTTTTTCATTTTAATATCTGCCATTGGTCCTCCAACTGTACACATATTATCACCAAGTTTCGTTATGTTAGATGTGTTATTTATTTGTTATCATGTTTTAAATTTCAATAATTTCTAAAAAATTATTAAAGTAGTTTAACATAGTTGTTATTAACAATATATTTATGAATAAAATTCGCCATATATAATTTAGAAATCATCTTAATTTAAAGATTTAAGAAGTATTATAGATATAAAAGCGGTGAAACGATTGAAAAACCTTATTTTTCCATTTTCTGCAATAGTTGGTCAGGATAATATAAAAAAAGCATTGATATTAAATGCAATTAACCCCAGTATTGGTGGAGTGTTAATTAAAGGAGATAAAGGAACAGGCAAAACTACTGCAGTTAGGGCCCTTGCAGACCTTTTACCATCCATCAAAGTAGTTAAAGGATGCCCATTTAACTGTGATCCTGATGATAAAAGTCCGATGTGTGATTCATGTAAATCAGAAAATATGGAAGTAGAAGAAAAGAAAATGAGAGTAGTAGAACTCCCACTTGGCTCTACTGAGGATCGTGTGGTTGGATCAATTAACATTGAACGTGCCCTTAAAGAAGGTACAAAAGCCTTAGAACCAGGAATACTTGCAGAAGCTAATAGAAACATACTCTACATTGATGAAATTAATTTACTGGATGATAACCTCGTAGATGTCCTTTTAGATGCTGCAGCATATGGAATGAATGTAGTAGAAAGAGAAGGAATTTCATTATCGCATCCATCAAGATTTATTCTTATCGGGACTATGAACCCAGCAGAAGGAGAGTTAAGGCCTCAACTTTCAGATAGAATTGGCCTTCACATTATTGTGCACAGTATCATGAATATCAATGACCGTGTTGAAATAATGGCACGAAGGGAAGAATTTGAAAAAGATCCAGATAAATTTGTAGAAAAATACAAAGAAGAGCAACAAAGAATCCTTGAAAACATATTAAATGCCAGAAAACTGTTAAAAAATGTAAAAATATTTGATGATTTAATGAAAGCAATAGCCCATGTTTGCGTGAATATAGGAGTAGATGGCCATCGAGCAGATATTGCTATTTTAAAGACAGCCAAAACTATTGCATCATATAAAAATCACCTTGAAGTCACTTATGAAGATTTAGAAGAAGCTATGCTACTTGTTCTAGGAGAAAGGCTTCCAAAATCATTTGGTGAGCAAAAAATTAAACAAATGCTCCAAAAAGCAATTTCTGATATTGAAAAGGAAAAAGAAGAAAAAAAAGAATGTGAAAACAGGGAAAATGAAAATCAAGGTGACGAGCAATCTGATGAGAATGAAAATCAAAATCAAGAAAATGATTCGGGTTTAGAAGAAGAACCTTCAGAAGAAAATGTTGAAAATAGTGAAAATGGAAACCAATCTGGAGAAGGGGAAGAAGAAACAGAGGAATTAAAGGGAGATATAACTCCTGATGAAAATCCAGATGGAGAAAGTGAAGAAGAAGATAAAGTAAATGTATCACCTAGACCTATAGAACAGGGCGAAGACACTAATGAAGAAAAAAAAGAAGTGAAAGTAAAAAATGTTGAGGGCGAAGACACTGTAGATTCTGATGATGAAAAAATCGACATCAATAAACTTCTTAAAATGAAAGGAAAAAAGAAGAACATGTTCTATGGTAAAAGAATTGATTCTAAAACTGAAAAAGGCAAATACATCAAAAGTAAACTTCCAAAAAATGGTTACCACGATATAGCAATAGATGCTACACTAAGGGCCGCTGCAGTTAATTCCAATGGAACTATTAAAGTTAAAAATGAAGATATTCGTGAAAAAGTTAGAAAACATTGTGCAAGAGCATCCATAGCACTTGTAGTAGATATGAGCGGGTCTATGTTTTCACAGAAAAAAGCAAATAAAGTTAAAGGGATATTAAACCAGCTAATTGATGATACCGGCAGAAATAAAGATAAAATAAGTATTGTCGGATTTAAAGGGCAAGATGCTGAAGTTATAGTGCCAACAACAAAGCGTGCCGTAGCATTTAAAGAGAAAGTGGATAATATAACAATTGGAGGAACAACACCACTTGCATCTGGAATAAATAAAGGGTTAGAAGTGCTTAAAAAAGAAAAATCGAATAAGGAATTTATCCCTATGATGGTTATTTTAACAGACGGCATGCCCAATGTAGGAATTAATGAAAGTCCAATCCAAGATGCTATAAAAGCTGCAGAAGTGCTTAAAGAAAATGAAATAAATACAATTGTAGTAAATTTTGAAAAATCCTCCAAATTTGGTAGAGACACTAATATGGAACTTGCACTGGCATCAGGCGGCAAATATTATGATCTGGAAGATATCAAAAATACCAGATTAGCCATGTCAAAGATTATAGAACAAGAAAGGGCTATTATATAATCTTTTATTTATAGATTTTATAAAAACACAAATTTTATTATATGTAAAAAGATAAACAGTATAAGTTTCTTTTTTGAATAAATTACAAATTATTTAAAGTGTGTTTTAAAGATGAGAATTATTGTATATCATGCAGAAGAATGTGATCCCAAAAAATGTACCACAGTTAAACTTGGAAAAACAGGAAAAATTAAAGTAGTTACAAAACTAAACATGGTACCTACCGGTGCAATTATTTTAGATCCATATTCTCCTAAAGCACTATCTGTTGAAGATAAAGAAACTATAGAAGAAAAAGGACTGGTAGGACTTGATTGTTCCTGGAAAAGATTAGCTAAAGTTCCTTACAGACTAAAAACAGGGAAAAACAGCAGATCATTACCTTTCCTTATAGCAGCAAATCCAACTAACTATGGGAAACCATGTATATTATCAACTGCTGAAGCAATTGCAGCAAGTTTTTATATCATTGGGTTTAAAGATATTGCTATTGACATTATGTCCGGGTTCAAATGGGGCCCTCATTTTATTAAGCTCAATGAAGAGCTCTTAGAAGCTTATTCTAAAGCTAAAAGCAGTTTAGAAGTTGTAGAAATTCAAAGTGAATATCTAGAATAGATTATACTCTAAATTGCATAAATTTAAGTTTAACAATCACATAAGGAGGCTAATAAATGGCTAGATTTGAAGAAGCAGAAAATAGAATTTTCCATATCAAAATATGCTTAAAATGTAACGCAAGAAACCCACCAACTGCAAAAGTATGCAGGAAATGCGGTTACAAGGGTCTAAGACCAAAAGCTAAAGAACCAAGAGGATAGATAAAGTCCTTTAACTCAATCGGAGGTTTACCCTCCATTTTATTAATATTTTTTATCATCATAACTATTTTAACGATGTCGTGGTAAGATGAAAGTCGAAGAATACATTAAAAATACATTAAAAGACCACAAAATACACTTTACTCTTTTAGATCCAGAAGAACAAACTCCAGAAAAAGCTGTGCAAATAGCAAAAGAAGCTATAGCTGGGGGAACAAACGGAATTATGCTCGGAGGATCAACAACAGAATCTACTGAACTTGATGCCACTGCAAAAGCTCTACAGGAAAACATTGATGTTCCAATCATTCTTTTTCCAGGAAATATTAGCGGTGTAAGCAAGTATGCAGATGCGATTTTTTTTATGAGTCTTTTAAATTCAACAAATCCATACTGGATAATTGGTGCACAAGCTTTAGGTGCCCCCAATATTAAAAAAATTGGGATCGAAGTAATTCCAATGGGTTACATAGTTGTACAGCCTGGTGGAACCGTTGGATGGGTCGGAGATGCTAAATTAATCCCAAGAAACAAACCGGATATTGCAGTTGCGTATTCCATGGCTGCAGAATGCCTGGGAATGAGATTAATTTATCTTGAAGCAGGTTCAGGAGTAAATGAACATATTCCAGAAGAAATGGTTGCTGCAGTAAAAAAAATGACCAATCTAACCGTTATTGTAGGCGGAGGAATTCGCGATGGAGAAACAGCAGCAAGAGTTGCAAAAGCTGGTGCAGACATTATTGTAACCGGTACTGTTGTTGAAGATTGCGAAGATGTCAAAAATAAGATTGAAGAGCTTGTTAAAGGCGTTAAATCTGCTTAAAAACTAATTTTTATTTTATAATTAAATTTTATTTCATTTTACTAGGAATTATGGGGTTAAAATAAACAACCACACCCACATTACGCC
>JAEYSH010000138.1 GCA_023434825.1 Methanobacteriota archaeon
CTTTAACTGTTAAAGTTCCTAGTGGGATGATAGAAGCTGATCTGGCAAGGCCAGTTATTGAAATTAGGGATTTTGACTCTGGAGACCTTGTAAATGAGATTTATACCTATGGTGAACAGACAATAGTCATGGAAGTTAAGGCCACTTCCTATGAAAAAACACCTGTTCAAAAAATTGCAGAAAGAGAAATACTCAGGGAAGTTAAGAAAACTGTTCCAGGGGCACGTATTGAAGTTGAAATGAAATCAGACAAGCGTGCTACTGTCTGGATGGATGAACAATTTATTCCAAAACTCATTGGTAAAAAAGGAAAAACCATTGATGAAGTGGAAAGAAGAATTGGAATTAGTATTGGTGTTGAAGCTTTCCAGGAAAGAGCTAAACAAATTGAAGAAAAATATGGCATTGATGTTGAGCTTGCAGGTAATTATGTAGTCCTTAACTTTGGAAAGGACAATATAGGAACTCCATTTGATATTTTAGTGGACAATGACTATTTATTTACAGCTACTGTAGGTAAAAAGGGAAGTATTAAAATTAAAAAGGACATAGAACTTGCAACTATTATATTAGATGCCCTTCAATCAGGAATTCCAATTGAGGCCAGAATAAGGAATGAATAAAATTTATTTCTTTTTTTTTAATTTTGAGGTGATATATTGAAAATAGGAGTATCAACATTAGCATTAATGCCAATGTCATTTGAAGATATCTTAAATTATTTAGAACGCATTGAAGTGGAATATGTTGAGATAATAAGAGAATATCCATACCATGAAATTGATTCAAATCTTTTAAATTCATATAATTTTAAAACAACTGTTCATTCTCCTATTTCTGATATTAATATTGCCTCTTTAAATGAATCAATACGGACTGCATCAATTAAAGAAATTAAAGATTCTATTGATCTTGCCTCTAAAATTGATGCTTCCGCTGTTGTTGTGCATCCGGGACACATGGCGTTTCTTGCAAGAGAATTCCAGAGCGATATAATGAAAAATTGTCAAAAATCACTTAAAGAATGTTTAGAATATGCAGATAAATCCGGAATTTCTTTATGTGTTGAAAACATGCCGGATATGGAAGGAATGCTTTGTAAGAGTCTTGTTGAGTTAAATGAATTAACCCAAGAAGTTGGAGCTTTAATGACATTAGATGTTGGCCATGCTAATAATATGGGACTATCTATTGATGATATGCTTAAATACGATAATATTGGTCATATTCATTTAAGTGACAATGATGGTTCCTTTGATAACCATGATGCTTTAGGAAGTGAAAATATAGATTTTAAATCTTTATTTGAAGGCCTTAAAGAGAAAAATTTTGATGGAATTTGCGTAATAGAAGTTAAAAGTCAGGATGAAATCCCTAAAAGTATTGAATATATTAAAAATTTAGATATTTAGTTATAACGCATATTAATGTCATTTAAATCAAATTTGAGGAAAAATACATTTATTTTATGAATAATTCATTATTTTTTCCTCTTTAAAAATAGGAATATTTATTTATCCTTAAATAATTAATTTAAACAAAGATTATTGAATAAGATAATTGGAGATTTTTCTATGAAAATTGCAATAATAGGTGGAACTGGAGATCAGGGCATTGGACTAGCAGTAAGATTTGTTAAAGCAGGTGAAACTGTAATAATTGGCTCAAGAGACATTAAAAAAGCTGAAAATACTGTTGACATAATAAAAAACATGTTAGATGGTGATGAAGTAAAAAATGTTGTTGGAATGACCAATGAAGATGCTGCCGCAAAAGGGGATATTGCATTATTAACAGTACCTCTGCAAGCTCAAATGGTTACACTTCGAAGTATAAAGGATCATATGGATGGAAAAATTCTTATAGATGCTACAGTTCCTCTAGATGGTTGTATTGGTGGAAAACCTACAAGATATATAGAAGTCTGGCAGGGATCTGCAGCAGAACGTTCCGCAGAATTTTTAGCGGATAAAAATGTAAAAGTTGTATCTGCATTTAACAATGTAAGCGCTGCAAGTCTATTAAATGTTAATGAAGATGTAGAATGTGACACTTTGATATCTGGTGATGATGCAGATGCTAAAAATGAAGTAGCTGCTCTTGCAGAAAAAATCCCGGGCGTTAGAGCCATCGATTGCGGACCACTTGAAAATGCAAGAATTGTAGAAAAAATTACACCGTTACTTATAAATCTTAATATTAGAAATAAAATTAAACTTGCAGGTATTAGAATAACTGGACTTTAAAATTTGTCATACTATATTGATCGAATTTTGATCAACCTATCAAAAATTAAAAATTTTTGATGCCACAAAAATGAATTTTTGCTGGCTTTTTCTAAAAGCCGGCGAAACTTGTTTCGCGGCTGCAAATCGTTAGATTTGCAAGGTTGCCGGTTTAAGAATAACTGGTTTATAATTTTTATAATATCAATAAGGGAATGAAGATGAAATACGTAAAAGAAACCGCTAAAGAAATAACATCACACGCTCTTGCAGTAATAGAAAAAATAAATGAAGATGAAGTATCTAAAATGATAGATACAATTCAAAATTCAAATTGTGTATTTATCGTAGGTACCGGAAGGTCTGAACTTGTAGGAAAAATGTTTGCAATGAGACTTATGCATTTAGGCTTTACAGTTCACGTTGTTGGAGATGTAACAACTCCTGCAATAAAAGGAGAAGATTGTTTAATTGCAATATCTGGTTCTGGTGAGACTAAAACTGTTACATTAGCAGCTGAAACAGCTAAAGAAGTTAATGCAAAAGTTGTTGGAATAACTGGAAATCCTGAATCAAGATTAAGGAATAGTTTAGATGTTACTGTTAATATAGAAAGTAAAACAAAAAAACCATGGAAATATTACACATCTAATGTATTAAAAGGACATTACGATGATTTAACTCCAATGGGAACTCTATTTGAAGATAGTACTCATTTATTCCTCGATGGACTTATTGCAGAGTTTATGGCTCGTTTAGGTAAAAAAGAAATAGACCTTAAAAGAAGGCACGCTATAATAGAGAAATAATTCATTTTTATTTATAATTATTTTTACTGCCAAATGGTGAAATAATGGATTCAGAGCTATCTGGGAATTTAGTTATTATTAAAGATAATAAAGGAATGAAATTTCACGAAAAGAGTTACTATGGAAATGTCGTTTCAGAAGGACTTCAACTATCACTTATAGAAGCAACTTATCTGGCAGAAAACGAAAGAATAATAGTTTCAAAGGATGGAAAGGAAGTTTCTATAGGGGAACTATTTCAATTACTACGTAATGAAGATTTATTAACAAATTACATGGTTTTCAGTGATTTAAGGAATAGGGGTTATATAGTAAAGACCGGATTCAAATATGGGGCAGAATTCCGGCTTTATGAGCGTGGAAAATCTCCAGGAAATGGACACTCTAATTATCTGGTTAAGGTACTTCCTGAAAATTATGAAATGAAGATATCTGATTTTTCAAGCTATGTTAGAGTTGCTCATGGTGTTAATAAGAAATTACTTTTTGCTATAGTCGATGAAGAAAATGATATAACATATTATGATGTAGAATGGACGCGTCCATAATACTTTAATGATATTTTTATAGAATGAAAACACTATATCAAATTAATATTTTAGGAAAATATGGAATAAGATCAGTCATTAAACTTAACGTTTAGATAGGAATCATATTTTAAGTAAAGGTGGTCAAGTGATAGATCCTTGGAGTTCAGCAATTGTCGATTATGAAAAATTAACAGAGCAATTTGGTATCAAACCATTTGATGAATTTAAAAAAGAAATAGATAACCCTCATATTTTAATGAAAAGAGGCGTAATATTTGGACAGAGAGATTATGGAAGAATATTAAAAGCCATGAGGGAAGGAAATGACTTTGCAGTTGTAAGTGGGATGATGCCAAGTGGTAAAATGCATATTGGCCACAAAATGATTGTAGATCAGCTTATATGGTATCAAGAAAATGGTGCAGATATTTATATTCCAATTGCAGATCTGGAAGCATATTCTGCAAGGGGAATTGAATTTGAACAATCAAGGGAACTTGCAATAGATGAATATTTAACAAATTATATAGCTCTTGGTCTGGATTTTAAAAAGAAGGATATCAATGTATATCTTACCTCCGAAAACCAGATGGTGACAGATTTAGCGTATATACTGGCTAAAAAAGTTACTTTTAATGAAATGAAGGCAATTTATGGATTTACAGGAAGTACTAATATGTCACATTTATATGCTCCTTTAATTCAAGTTGCTGACATTTTACATCCTCAATTAGAAGAATGTGGGGGGCCAAAACCAACAGTGGTTCCTGTAGGGCCTGATCAGGATCCTCATATCAGACTTACAAGAGACATTGCAGATAGGTTTAAAAGTAAATATAATTTCATAGCCCCTTCTTCAACTTATCATAGATTTATCACGGGACTTACAGGCGATAAAATGTCAAGCAGTAAACCAAAAACTGCAATATTTTTAAGCGACACTCCTAAAGCAGCAGAAAAGAAAGTTAAATCTGCCAAATCTGGTGGAAGGGAAAGTCTGGAAGAACAACGTGAGAAGGGAGGAATTCCTGAAGAATGTACAGTTTATGAATTATTACTGTACCATCTTATAGAATCTGATAAAGAACTTGAAGAGTTATATCATGATTGCAAAAATGGAAATATAATGTGCGGCCAATGTAAAATGAAGGCCGCAGATATGATAAAAAATTTCCTTAAGGATTTTTCCAAAAAAAGGGAAAAAGCTAAGGAAGAAGCTAAAATCTTACTGGATAGGGAATCTAAATGTTAGGACGCTCTGGAAGATATTCAAATAATGAAGAATTTCATGGATTTTTTTGGGGACTTTATAAACGCAATGAATTATTATTAATAATTTCTGCAGCTATCTTTATTGGATCAATGTTTATAGGATATTTTTTATCTGGCTTTCTTGATCAGATACTAGCAAGTACACTGCGGTCATTTAAAGATAGTATTAGTAAAGGTCAAATTCAACTTACGACTGTTTCAATATTTACCAATAATTTAATGATTGCGTTAAAGATATATGGGGTAGGATTATTTTTCGGTGTTTTTACGATAATAATTCTGGCAACTCAAGGTCTTTTTATTGGATATGTTGCATCTAAATTTAATATTGGAGATTTTATAATTTACACGGCACCTCATGGAATATTTGAACTTTCAGGTATTATAATTGCCGGAACTGCTGGTTTAAGGCTTGCAAGCTCTATTATTAATATTATAAGAGATATACTTGAGATGCGGAGATATATGCCTGTAGGGGCACAGTTAAAAAAAATACTTGATATGAATTACCCTGAATTTAAAGAATCACTGGTGTTATTTGCCATCTCAGCATTATTGATTCTTATTGGAGCTTTTATTGAAGCTAATTTTACTATACCTTGGGGTAATTTTATCAAAGGTATTATTTAGAGTATTTAATAGAATAACTCGTATTTAGCTATTAAATTTATAAAAAATTAAATTATATAGTAATAATTGATAATGGTGAAATAAATGATAAAATGTATAACCTGTGGTGCAGAATACGATGTAAATGAAATAATATACACCTGTCGCAAGTGTGACTCTGTATTAGAAGTATTATGCGCACCAGAAGTTTCAAAAGATGTTTTTAATTGTAGAAAATCAACAATGTGGAAATATAAAGAATTTATGCCTGTTGACCCATCAAAAATAGTTAGCCTTGAAGAAGGTGGAACTCCTTTTTGCAAGTGCGATAAACTTGGCGAAAAGCTTGGCATTGATCTTTATGTTAAAGTAGAGGGTTCCAATCCTACTGGAAGTTTTAAAGATAGGGGAATGAGTGTTGGAATAACAAAAGCAATGGAATTGGGTGTGGATACTGTTGGTTGTGCTTCTACTGGAAATACTTCTGCATCACTTGCAGCTTACGCTGCTAGAGCGGGATTAAGATGTGTAGTGCTACTTCCTGCTGGAAAAGTTGCTCTGGGTAAACTTGCTCAAGCAATGTTCCACGGTGCTGAAGTTTTATCTGTCAGAGGTAATTTTGATGAAGCATTAGAAACTATAACTGCTCTTGCACTTCAAGGAAAACTTTATCTTTTAAATTCTGTCAATCCGTTCAGATTAGAAGGTCAAAAATCCATTGGATTTGAGATAGTAGACGATTTAGGGTGGAAATCACCTGATCGGATAATATTACCTGTAGGAAATGCTGGAAACATATCTGCTATCTGGAAAGGAGTTAAAGAATTCCATAACGCTGGATTTATAGAAGATCTGCCAATGATGACTGGTATTCAGGCTGAAGGAGCAGCACCAATTGTAAGGGCAATAAGAGAAAATAAGCAAGATATCGTTCCATTTGAAAATCCAGAAACTGTTGCAACAGCAATAAGGATAGGGGCTCCAGTAAGCGCTAAAAAAGCACTGGCTGCTATATATGATTCTAACGGTTGTGCTGAAACAGTAACAGATGAAGAGATATTAAGTGCTCAAAAATTACTGGCAAGAACTGAAGGAATAGGGGTAGAGCCCGCTTCTGCAGCATCAATTGCAGGTCTTATGAAGCTCGTAGAAGACGGAGAAATAGATAAGGGTGAACAGGTAGTATGTATTGTTACTGGACACTTACTTAAAGACCCTAATACTGCTATAGATGCATGTATGGAACCTGTTGAAGTTGATGCAGATATAAATGCACTTTTAAGCATTTTAAACAAAAAATAATTGATTTCATTTTAAATTTATTTTTAATGAAATCTAACTTTTCTAATTATTCTATTCATTTTTGGATGAGTGAATACAACATGATTTTTGATCATATGTCAAAAAATCATTGTGATTGTCTTCACATGTCTAAATATCATATAATTTTTCAAAATATCACCCAAAAAAACGATAAATATATATAGGAGTAATGCGACAGAGTATATCAATCAATATACAAAAATGAGGTGATTAAATATGGAATTACCAATTGCTCCAATTGGAAGAATAATAAAAAACGCAGGTGCTGAAAGAGTCAGCGATGACGCAAGAGAAGCTTTAGCAAAAGCTTTAGAAGAACAGGGTGAAACAATAGCTGCAGAAGCAGTTAAACTCGCTAAACACGCTGGAAGAAAAACTGTTAAAGCATCAGACGTAGAATTAGCTGTTAAAAGGTTATAAGCCACTCGAAAATCTCTCAAAAAACCAAAGGGTTTTTTGGAGCGCAAAACTGTAAGTTTTGCAAGCTTTGATTTTCGGTGCAGCAGAAATTCTACGAATTTCTGCAAGCTTTTAATCTTCTTATTTTCATTTCTTTATTTAATTTGTCTTAATAAAAATTAAATATTCTTTAATTCTAAGTATTATTATGTCTATATTAATGGATTTTTGCACAAAATAAAAGCTTTTTTCTGGAAATAGCTTAATTCAATTATTTTTAGCCATTTCTAATATCAAGATAAAGTATATAAGCAATGATTCACTACATATTATTTACTAATTCTTTAGTGTTTTTATCTAAAACTGTTTTAGATCGAATTTAATGTTGTATTATAGGTCTGAAATATTGTTAGAATTAGAATTACATTTTTAGTGTTTTTAAATCCTATTAGGCAACAACTTTTATATAGACAAAAGTTGAATATTAAGATCATGCCGATGGATGGTATAAAAACCAGATGAAAAAGGAGGTAAATCACATGGCAAAAGCAATATATGTAAAATTTGACGTACCACAAGAAATAGCTGATAAAGCTGCTGAAGCTTTAGAAGTAGCAAGAGATACTGGAAAAGTAGGAAAAGGAACTAACGAGGTAACCAAAGCCATAGAAAGGGGCAGCGCGTTATTAGTACTCATAGCAGAGGACATCGATCCTCCAGAAATAGCAGCTCACTTTCCTGTTCTTGCAGACGAAAAAGATGCTCCATACGTATACATCCCAACTAAGGATGAATTAGGAGAAGCAGCAGGATTAAATGTGGGTACAGCATCTGCAGTTATAGTAGACGCAGGTGAAGCTGAAGACTTAGTCAACGAAGTAGTTGAAAAAGTTGAAGAACTCAAAAAATAATTAACTTTTTTTAATGGAAGGCATATGCCTTTCTCACTTTAATAATTCAGGGTGATTATATGGCTGAAGCAACTCCTGCTGAAGTAATTGAAGTCCTAAAAAGGACTGGTATGACTGGAGAGGTCATGCAGGTAAAATGTAGAATACTTGAAGGAAGAGACAAGGGTAGAATACTAACAAGAAACATTATGGGGCCAATAAGGGAAGGCGACATCTTAATGTTATTAGATACAATAAGAGAAGCTAAAGAAATCCGTACTCCATAATTAAGAAGGTGTTTATATGAGAACATGTTCATTCTGCGGACAAGAACTAGAAGAAGGTACTGGAAAGATGTATGTCAG
>JAEYSH010000144.1 GCA_023434825.1 Methanobacteriota archaeon
CTTCTGCTGGATATATCTCTCCAGTAAATACATCAACTAAGTTGCCTCTGATCATATAATTCCCCATAGAATTTAAATAAGAAATATTTTTTCTCAAAGATATTCTAGAAAAACAAAATAAAATAATTTTTGAAAATTTAGAATTTAAAAAAAATTAAAAAAAGATTTAATCTTTAATACAATCTATTCCTTCTAAATTTTCATAAAGAACCGGTAAAAATGCTCCAACGTCAGTAACAATGCTTACAACCTGTGCACTTCCCCTATCTGCAAGTTTTGTAACTGTTGCAGGATTTATATCCACACATATACTCTTTACATAGGAAGGGAGTATATTTCCAGTTGCAATGGAGTGAAGCATTGTTGCAATCATGATTACCATGTCAACTTCCTGCGCATATTTACGCATTTCTTCCTGTGCATCAATTACATCAGTTATAACGTCTGGAAGAGGCCCATCATCCCTTATTGAACCTGCAAGGACAAATGGAACATTATTTTTAACACATTCATACATTATTCCGCTTTTTAATATTCCTTTATCAACAGCTTCTTTTATTGAACCCGCTTTATTGATTTCATTAATTGCATAAATATGATGTCTGTGTCCTCTAACAACCGCTTCACCGCTTTTAGTACATACACCTAAAGATGTTCCATAAAGTGCGTTTTCAATATCATGTGTTGCAAGAGCATTTCCAGCAAATAAAACGTCGATAATTCCTTCTCGTATCATTCGAGCAAGTAATGGTGCTGATCCAGTGTGTATTATAGCAGGACCCGCCACGATTGCTATTTTACCATTCCTTTCTTTAATTTTTCTTATTTCAGAAGCTATATTTTCTATTATTGATCGAACAGGCTTTTCTGACGACGCTTCTGAAGACATAAATTCAAAGACACCTTTTTTACCCCTTGGCCTTTCCGGAGGAACAACTTTAATTCCTTCCCTTCCAACAACTATTAAGTCTCCTTCTTTAATTTTACCTATTGGTCTGCAAAGTGCTTTTTTAGCTTCTGGATCAATTACAATCATACAATCCATTTCAATTTCATCAACTTCTATCCAGTCTCCGTTATATCTAACATAAGTTGGATGATTTGTAGTTGAATAAAAATCTTCAGGGAGTGTTTGATCTTTTTCTGAAGGAAGGAGTTCAATTTCCTTTAATTCTACTACGACTGCTCCCAATTCACTTAACTCATCTAATATTTCGCCTAGATGATCTACATCGTTTCCTATAACTTTGATTCGGGCATGACTTACGTCTTTTTTTAGTTTACCAACGTGAACATCCAGGATTTCGAAATCTCCACCCATATCCATTATAAGATCAAGGGTTTTTGGAAGAATTAATGAATCAATTATATGTCCTGAAAGCTTAATTTCTCTTGTATTCATCCTATACAACTCCAAACAAATCTATAATAATCAAATTCCAAACTTTACGAAATATTTTCTATAAATTGAAATCAAATAAAGAGTTCTACCTTTATAAAAGCTCTTTAATAAGTTTAAACTATTAAATTTAGATATATTATTTATAATATTTATTGTATATAAATTTTTAAATTCAAAATAAATAATTAAGCATCTTTTAATCTATTGAAGACATAAGAAATCATATATTGCCTTTGCACCATTAATAGATGTTGTATCCCCAAATTGAGTTGACGAAACTTCTACAAGATCAAATCCAACAATATTTTTTCCTTTAAGTGAATGAATAATGCTTTCTAACTGGAAAGGATTTAAACCACAAGGACAGGGAGTCCCGACACTTGGAGCATAAGCTGGATCAAGCACGTCAATATCTAAACTTACATATAAAGGCCCATTGATGTCTTTTATAGCTTTTTTGACATTTTCTATATTTTCATTAACTTCATGAGCAGTGAAATAGCTTATCTGGTTTTCATGCGCAAAATTTATTTCATCTTCAGAGCACGATCTTACACCGATTTGAACAATCTCTTTTGGATTCAAATCAAATATTCTGCGTACTGCTGTAGCATGTGAATATTTCTCGCCCATATATTCATCTCTTAAGTCCATATGAGCATCAAAATGAATAATTGTAGTATTTTCTAAATCAAATGCTTTTAATACGCCAAAACTAATTGTATGTTCTCCTCCAATAACTACTGGAGTGACATTCATCTCTAAAAGTTCAGAAATTGTAAATTCTATATTTGAACTTGTTTTTTCAAAATTGCCATGAATAACTTCCACATCACCAAAATCAAAAATTTCAGAACTAATTGATTTACCTAAAGCCATATTATATCTTTCAAAATTATAGGAAGCTTCACGAACGGCCATTGGACCAAATCTTGCACCCGTTTTATAAGTAGAAGTACTGTCAAAAGGCACCCCAATTATACCAAATTTAGGTTCTGATTCAGTATTTAGTTCGTCCAAATCCTTTGAAAAAGCAAAATTTGATGGATTCTCTGTGTAAAAAAGCATTTTACCATCTATCTAAATATATAAAAAAATTAAAAATAAAATAATTAAAGCTAATTATTTAACTCTCATTATTTTTTGTTTACCCATAGCTTCGATATAATCGACTTCTACACCTTCAGCTATCTTATCTTTTAACTCATCAGGCATAGGTAATTCAAAAGTTTCGTATGATTCAAGATCCATGAGTTGAACATCGTTTCCCATTAAAGCAAGAACCTGACCCACTCTTTTATCAATAATTGGAACATCACATTTAGCATCTACAGGTTTAACAAGGCTTCTTTTTTGTCCGTCGAATATTCCAACAGCTTCCACTCTTGCTTTAGCAGCTCCGTGTTTACCCGGGGATGATGTTTGAATACTTGAAATTTTTGATGCTTCGCCACCTAATATGACGTATTTACCTACTTTTAAGGTTTTAACTTCTACAACCTTCTTTGACATAATTTTACCTCCAAATTAACGTTATTTATTAAAGAACCTTATGAACATAAGAAAAACCAGAAGGTTTTCCGAACCCAAAAATTTTTACAATTTTTGATTAAAGATATTAAACACATAGAGTGTATCAATAAATCATTATGATAGCTCTTTAAAATCCTAAAGATATTTTATTAATATATGATATAAAAAGTTTATAGATTAATTCTACAAATTACAGTTTATACAGAATAGATATCTTATAACTTATTTATGGTAAAAAGTTTATCTTTTTCAATATTTAAATCTTAAGTGATAATCATGAAAATAGCAATAACTTCAGGAAAATCAGAAGGCCCAAGTAAACTCAATGCATTTGACAATGCTTTATTAGACGCAGGAATTGGAGATGTTAATTTAATTAAGGTTTCAAGCATAATACCTGCTAATTCACAATTCGTTGAATTACCATTTCTTATACCAGGATCTATGACCAATTGTGTTCTTGCTCATGCAACTTCAGACAAAAAAGGAGATTTAATTACTGCAGTAATTGCAGTTGCTACATCAGACGATTTTGGTTGTGTGGTTGAGCATTCAGCGGTAAATAAAGATCCAGAAGAAGTAAAAGCATATGCGTTATTTATGGTAAAAGAAATGATGAAAATTAGAAACATGGAAATCAAGGAGATTATTATAGAAGAAAAAAGTCATGTAGTGGAAAATCAAGCTTCTGTAGTTGCTGCAATTGTTTATTTGGAGTAATATAATGAAAGAAGAAGAAATAAAGTTTTGGAGAGATGTATGCGGAAAAATAATCCATGAAGTAGAAAAAGCTATTTCTCCACTTTTTGGTGAGAAAAATTCTGGAAAAACAGTTAAAATGGGTGCTGACGGCACTCCAACAAAATACATTGACCAGGTCGCAGAAGAAAAAGTTATAGAAATCTTGAAAGATGTTAAAAGACCTATTACACTTGTTAGTGAGGAAATAGGTGAATTTAAAATAATGGATGAACCTTCTGAAGTGATTTTTGTTGTTGATCCCTTAGATGGAACTGTTAATGCTCTTAAAAACATCCCTGCTTATGGTATTTCAATAGCAATAGTTAATGCAACTGAAAAACCCTTAAGTGAACTCAATTTAGAGGATGTTGAAATGGGTTTTGTAAAGAATTTTGCAACAGGTGACCTTTATGAAGCTTTTAAAGGTAGTGGAGCTTATTTAAATAATAAAATTATGAATCCATCCTCCCAGAACAATCTGGCACATTCATCTATTGGTGCTTATATTCGCGGGCCTAAAATGAATAGATTGAACAAATTAGGAAATAGTGTAAGACGTATAAGGCTTTTAGGTTCTGTAGCCATTGAACTGTGCTACGTTGCAGATGGTACTTATGACGCGTTCTTAGACATCAGGGGAAATTTAAGAATCATTGATATTGCTGCTGCAAAACTTATAATTGAAGAATCTGGCGGTATAATAACAGATGATAATGGAGAAAAATTAAATAATAGACTGAATGTTAAAGAAAGAACATCTATAATTGCTGCTTGTAATTTAAAAATTTATAATGACATCATTGATGTTATAGGGGGTATTTAATGCGCATAGGTATTGTAACACGTCACGATATTCACAGAGGCGTAGAACTCGCTGAAGAAATTACCGAATTTCTAA
This sequence comes from Methanobacteriota archaeon, assembly GCA_023434825.1. Taxonomy (GTDB): domain Archaea; phylum Methanobacteriota; class Methanobacteria; order Methanobacteriales; family Methanobacteriaceae; genus Methanobacterium_D. Next base: position 4,575 of record JAEYSH010000144.1, read on the forward strand.
TCAAGGAAGATATTGGAGTCCTTTTAGATCCTCTTATTGTTAGTGAACTTCGCAGATTCCATGATTTAAGCTGTAACATTGACGAAATGGATGTTGATATGATTATAACTATTGGTGGAGACGGAACCATTTTAAGAACCCAGAGTCTTATACACGGCAAAAAAATACCAATATTTGGAATAAATATGGGAACCGTTGGTTTTTTAACCGAAATTGGTCCTGAAGAAACATTCCATGCATTAAAAGAAGTATTAGCTGGAAATTATTTCATTGAAGAGCGTAACTGTCTTGATGTCTGGCACAATAAGGATCTGGCTCCTGCTTTAAATGAAGTTGTTATAATGACCAAAAAGCCGGCGAAAATGCTGCATATAGAAGTAAAAGTAGATGAGGAAATAGTAGAAGAATTAAGGGCTGATGGAATCATTATTGCAACTCCAAGCGGTTCAACTGCTTATTCTATGTCTGCTGGAGGGCCAATAGTTGATCCTCAAGTCGATGCATTTATTATTGTCCCTATTTGTCCATTTAAACTTGGTTCCCGGCCTACTGTAGTATCTGGAAAAAGTATAATCAAAGTTAGACTACTTAGGGAAGGTAAAAAAGCAGTTGCAGTAATAGATGGACAATATGAAGAAGAAGTTAATTATATGGAAGAAATTATATTCCAGAGATCACATCAATCGGCTTATTTCGTGAGATTAACCAAAGAATTCTATAAAAAAGTAAGAGAAAAGCTCATTAAAGGCGGAATAGATTCAGAATAATTTTCATTTTAATAATTTTCATTTTAATAATTTTTTGGAGTTTATCGTACATGAACGTCTTAGTTATAGATATGACACACGGAGGGGCATTAATCGCCTCTAAATTTTCAAAAAAAGGAAATTACAATGTTTTTGCACTGGATATATATAAAACATTAACTCCAAATAAAAAGGCGGAACTTATAGATCAAAATATAAAATTTGTTGAAGAAGAATTTTTAGAAAATTTAAAAGAAGAATATTTGATTACAGCACCTATACACTGCAATATATCTTCTAATGATTATTTAACTCACCATGAAGCCGTGAAATTCCTATTAAAAGATAAAATTGAGATACCCGTAATAGAAGTTACCGGAGTTAAAGGAAAAACAAGCGTTGTATGGATGCTTAAAGAAATATTTAAGGATTTAAATCCACTTATTTTAAGTAGCTTAGGTGTAGAAGTCATTGATAACAATGAAGAGAACGTTTTAAAGCGCAACATAAGTATAACTCCAGCAAGCATTTTAGAATCTTGGAATCTAGCTCAATATTACAATATTGGAATATGTATATTTGAAACATCTCTTGGCGGAACAGGACTTGCA
>JAEYSH010000161.1 GCA_023434825.1 Methanobacteriota archaeon
ACAAAATTTTTTTTATATGTTAACACATATTAACATTGATAATAATTTAAGGTGTTATATTTGGTAAAAGAGATTCATTGGGATGGGGCATTATCTGAAGAGATTATTATGGATCTCATGGATAAAAATCAGGATTTAGAAACAATAAGATTGAAAGAAGATGTTTATTTTAAGATGCCTAATGATTTTTTCAAATTATTAAGTGAAAGAGGCGTTAAAGTTAGGCCGATTGCTAAAAGAGGAAGGCCAAAAAAATATGAAGAAATCGAAATTAAATTAATTCAAAAAATGTTGGATAATGGAACCCCTCCAAAAGAAATTTCTGATCTGCTAAGGATACCTTTAAAATCTGTTTATTATCTTAAAAAAGATAGTTTAAAGAGAGGGAGACGCAGTAAATATTCATTAGATACTAAAAATAAAGTTAAAATGTTATATGCAGAAGGAGTATCTACAGCTAAAATATCAGAGGATATGAACATTCCACGAAGAACTATTTATGATATTTTGAAGGAATAAACTATAAGATATGAATTATTGCAAATTAAAGTAGAATAATAAGAATACAAAGCAAAATAAGATAAATATAACCCAAATAAATATAATCCATATTTTTATAAACAGATTTATTCGGTTTAATTCTAAATTGTTATACATATATCCTACCGATTTTTAGATACTCATTTAATCTTAAGATTATTTTAAATAATTAATTATCAATAAAGATAATTTTTGATTTGGATTATCTTTTTTAGACGTAATAGGTTAAGTGAGTTATATTTGGATATTAATAGATCCATTAAGCTTTCAATTTTATTTTAATAACTTATTTGAATTTTTAAAGTGAAATCCCTGGATAAGAAGGGGTTGGGAAAATTATTCTCCAGGGATTAATTATACTTGATTAACATCATATATAAATATTGTGAAAATATCTAATTAATCTCGAAAAATTAATAAATCATTAAAAATTACACAAGTAATTTAAATAAAACTATTAAATTTATTGTGAATTTATCTAAAAAAAATAATTTTAATATGCACAACTTAATTTATTTATTAAATTTCTTAGGTTATTCTAATTTAAAATTAGATATGAACATCTAATGCTCTCTATTTTTAGTATCTGGCTATTTATGTCCAATTTTTTTTATTATAGAAAAATTTTTATTAATAGATTATTCAATGGAAATGAATTTTTTAAGATAAACTTATATATTGGTATTTACTTACATTTGACATGATAGGACATCATTTTCTGATATTTAGAGGTTATAATCTATTATAATGTCCATAACATTCATAAACATGTTTTAGTATTAAAAATAAGTAATTTATATTAAAAATTTGATTATTATGAAGCATAAAACGTTTGGAAATTCTATTTCATTAAATAATGTCTTTTTTATAGCTTTAATTGTATTATTATCATTTATAATTGTTTTACTGATCTCTAGGAATTATAATCTAAATGGTTTGTTAGGTGCTATAGGTATTATATCAGTAAATATAGTCACTTTATGTATTTTAGTTTATGCTGCCAAGATATCAAAGGAAAGAGCTGATAAGTTCTTTTATGTCTGGTTATTTTTCGCCTTAGCCCTATTTTTCTGGATAATGGGGGATACTTTCTGGTCATTTAATTATTTGTTCCAATCATCTTTATTTAATGATGGTTTAGTTTTCATTCCTTATTTGGCAAGGATTTTTTTTATAATTATAGCGCTTTCTTTTATATCTAAACCCGCATTAAACGTTTTTTTAATTAACCAACGTAGAATCGAAATTTTAATGTTAATTATAATTGCTGCTATGTATTTATGGGCTTTTATTTTAGTACCTCTTTTAGAAATTAATGAAATTGATTTTTTAAGTTTAGTAATGTTAATATTTTATCAAGTACTTTTCTTCGCTTTACTTTATTTAACGTTATTTGCAGCATTTTTTTATAAATCTAAATCGTTTAAAGGTACTTTTAACTTAATTATATTTAGTTCGGTATTCCAGCTTATTGGAACTGTTATTTATGGTTATGAGCTCATTATGAATTTCTATCCTGGAGGAGGAATAGAAGATGTTATATGGGTTTCTTCAAGTCTTTTAATAGCTTTAGCAGCATATTCTTTCATTAAAATGCCGGATTTAAACGTTATAAATGAAAGAAAACTAAAGACAAAATTTAATATTTTGGGTAATTCAGTATCCATATTAGCCGCAACTGCATATGCAGTCGTAATATGGAGTTACTTCTATAACAATATTCATTTTGGATTTATAATTCTATGTACTGGAGTATTGGTAGCTTTAGCTCTTTTTCGTCAGTTTTTAGCAGACAAATATATTGAACAGTCTCAAAATCTGCTTAAAAATAGTGAGAAAAAGTTTCGGGCTGTTTATGAGTATGCTAATGACGGTATAATCCTTATTAATAAGAATGGCGATATTTTATCGTGGAATAGGGGCGCTACTGAAATTTTTGGATACACGCAGCAAGAAATTGTAAAAATAGGGGTGGATGAGATTATTCCTCCTGAATATCGCCATATAATATCTTATTTATTAGATAATGAGCTATTAAATAGTGATCTTGTGAAAAATGGAAAAGTATCTAGAGAAGTTTTAGAAAATGATGATATTAAGTCAGAATTTTTAAATGATGATCCTGGTGATATAGATTTTAATATTAATGAGGCTTTTGGCATCAGAAAAGGTGGAGAAAGATTTCCTTTAGAGTATTCTGTTTCGCATTGGTATGTTGATGGTGATTTGTATATTGCATTTTTTGTCCGTGATATTACTGAAAGAAGGGAAGCTGAAGAAAAGATTAGAAAATCTTTAGAGGAAAAAAGTGTTCTGCTTAAAGAGATTCATCATAGGGTTAAAAATAATTTGCATATTGTTTCCAGTCTTTTAAATATTGAAAGCAGGTATATTGAGAATAAGAATGATTTGAAGATTATTCGCGAAGGTCAGGATCGGGTGCATGCCATGGCGTTAATTCATAAAAAGTTATATGAATCTGATGACCTTTCAAATATCCTGTTTGCGGAATATATTGAAACGCTGGCATTAGAAATCATTGATTCTTATGGTATTAATGACAATATTGATTTAGAAGTACATATTGATGATATACCCTTAAATATTGATCAGATTATTCCTTATGGTTTGATAATAAATGAACTCATTACTAATTCGATAAAATATGCATTCCCTGATGGAAATGGTAAAATTTCAATTAAATTAACTTCTGAGGGTTTAAATAATGTTTTAACAGTATCTGATAATGGTATTGGATTACCTGAAGATTTAGATATAAATAAAACTCGTTCTCTTGGCTTAAGACTTGTAAGAATATTAACCCGTCAACTTAAGGGTATAATGGAAGTAGAACGAACTGGAGGGACAACATTTAAAATGAAAACTCCTTTAATTAAAGATGATGAATAAACTAGTAATATTAGTTAACTTATTACATGATATCCGAATAATTAAGTTTATATACTTATATTTATATCTTAATATTAAATAATAATATATTTAAACAAGTTAAAATCCATTATATTCATTAAATTAACAATTAATACTATCAAATTCACATTTATAATCTAGAAGAAGGGAACTCTAAAAATTATTAAAATTTTAGTTGAAAGGGAAAAAAATTTTTATGGTGGAAAAAGCATGGCTAATGAAAGAATATTAGTAGTCGAAGACGAAGAAATAACAGCAGAAGACATAAAAGATACATTAGAAGAACTTGGTTATGAAGTACCTATAACTGTCCCATCTGGTGAAGAAGCTATTGAAAAAGTTGAAGAAATTCAGCCAGATTTAATTTTAATGGATATTGCTCTTGAAGGTAAAATAGATGGTATAGATGCAGCAGAAGAAATCAAAAAAGCATACGATATTCCTATAATTTTCCTTACTGCATATTCCGATGAAAAAACAATAGAAAGAGTTAAAAATACCAAACCTGAGGCTTATATTTTAAAAGAACCATTCAGTATGCTTTATAAACCATTCAAACCGGATGAATTAAAAGGCATAATTGAAATCACGTTACATAAATATAAATAAACATCATTTTTTTTATTTTTGACTAATTCTTAAATATCTAAACTTTTCTAGATTTTTACTTTTTAATATAATTTTTTTAAATATAATTGGAAAATCATTTAAACTAATCTAACTAATTAAAATTATGGAAGTAAAAAATGATATTATTCTGGCATTAGATGTTTTAAATATGGAAGAGGCATTAAATATAGTTGAAAGTGTTTCTAAATATTTAGATACAATTAAAATAGGATACCCTCTTGTTTTAAGTGAAGGTCCAGAATCAATAACCTTTATTAAGGAAAATTTTGACGTTAAAGTAATAGCAGATTTTAAAGTAGCAGATATTCCAGAAACAAATGAAAAAATTGCTAATTTAACCTTTGAAGCTGGAGCAGATGCTCTAATTGTACATGGATTTGTTGGTGAAGATAGTGCAAAAGCTTGCATGGATTCAGCAAAAATTTACAAAAAGGAAATATTTCTTTTAACTGAAATGTCCCATCCTGGAGCTGCAATGTTTTTACAGCCTCATGCAGAGGATATTGCACATATGGGTGTTAAAATGGGCATAAAAAATTATGTTGGTCCTTCAACAAAACTGGATCGCTTAAAAAAGATTAGAAATGTTATAGGAAATGAATCATTCCTTATTTCTCCTGGTGTAGGTACCCAGGGTGGAGATCCAAAGGGAACATTAGAATTTGCTGATGCATTAATTGTTGGAAGGTCAATATATCTTTCAAATGACCCTGAAGGTGCTGTTGAGGATATAATTAGAAGAATTCAATAATATCTTTTAATTATCTTACGTCTTTACAATAATTTTAAGATATGGCATTAAACTTCAAATCTGTAGATTCACAAGTATTAGTAGCTTTTTAGTGGATTATTCTATTTCTTTACTATAAATTTTATCGTATATAGCGTCAAACTTCAAACCGGCAAATTCATAGGCCATTTCAAATGTTAAAAACAAAATCAATGTTTGTAACGCCATAAAATGAACGCCATAAATCTGAAAAGCTGGATAAAAGCTTTTTATTATTCCAAAAAGTGCAAGAATTAGGATTGCAGTTTTAAGAGCAAATCTATACTCAAAAAAAGTCTCTAAAATTTTACTTTTTTGATAAACTCTTTTATTATCGTTACCAATTTCATCAATATAAGCTGCGATTGTACATATTAACAGTGTTCCTATTCCAATTGCAGGAAAACCAATTAAAAATGCAATTAATATGAATATAAATGCTGTTACTATGTGATTGATGCAGTTAATCTTTTTTGCAAGAAAAGTACCAATAAAGATTCCAAAGAATATGTAAGCAGCATCAAGGCTCACTGTAACAAGATAACCAAGGAATAATCCACATAAAACTCCTGCAAGCATTCCGAAGAACTTATTATTCTTTTTATCGTGCATATCATCAGATATTTTCATAAAAAATCCTGATAATGGGTATAGCAATATTTCTAACACGTTAATTCTCCATTAAATAGAAATAGATATCTAAATTAATTATCCTATAAAAAAGATATAAAATTATATTAATCTACTATTTATTTTTCTTTATTTATAATTTCCCTTGCTCCTGCAACCATCATTGGAAATATTATTGTTACATCTCCAATTACAGTAACAAGATTAGAACCAGCTTTAGCTTTAGCCCATGATTTTGCTTCCTCTAAAGGAGCGCCGCTTAAACTTCCAGTTTCACTGCGGTCCATTGTAACCTGAATTCCTGCATCAACGCCTCCTTTAAGCAAATTTGATGCTAAAGCATAATGCTTAGGTAATCCGCCCCCAAGCATTACAGCAGCGACTTTTTTTGACCCAAAAACAATATCTGAAAGTTCATGCATGTCTGCAATAGCATCTAGATGGAATTCATTGTCTTGTGTAAACATCCAGAGCTGTAACCCAAGCATACTGTCAATTATACCTGGAGCATAAATAGGAACACCTTTTTCGGCTGCTATTTTAAGAATGGATTCTTCATCATCAATTATGTTACCTATCTCAAATAAAAATTCTCTAATAGAAATTATATTCTTTTTTTCTGCAATCTGGGTTAAAATTTTTCCAATTTTAGATTCAAAAGTCTCAAAATCTTCTGATTTAGTGTAAACATCGCCAATTCTTCCCATTCCCTGCTCACAAAGTTCTTCATCATTTGCATGCATTCCTTTATAGTGGCGACCTCCAAAGGATTCAACCAGGTCGTGGGTTATATTGGCACCGCTTGTTATTAAAACGTCTACGTATCCCTCTTTTATTAAGTCAAAAATGACTTTTCTTAGTCCTCCGGGGACAATAGGGCCTGCAACGCTTAAAAATATGGCAGTATCTTCATCTTTAATCGAATCTGCAAGTAAATTTGTAGCTTTTGCGAGCTTTCCAGCTCCCAAAACTCCTGACTTTCCCATTTCTTCAATCAAGTCAAGAACAGTCATTTTGTTTTTAATTTCAATATGTTTAATCTTCATAATATAACCTAATTAAATAAAAATTAAAATTATCAAATAAAGTAAAAATAAGTTTTGGTTTACTTTAAACCGGCGATTTTATCGAGGAGATCAGTCCTTGTAACGATTCCTACAGGGATATGATCATTATTAACAACAATAAGACGGCCAATTTTATTTTTGTTCATGATTTCGATGGCATCTGAAATCATTAGTTCTTCTTCAACAGTTACAATGTGTTTGGACATTACTTCACTTACTTTAAGATTTTCATTTCCTTCTGCAATTGCTTTTGTTATATCGCTTAATGTTAGAATCCCCAGTACATCGTTGTCTACAACTATGGGTGCTCCTTCGATTCCATTACTGGAAAGCGTATTTGCAGCCTCTTTTATGGTTATTTCAGGCTTCAAAGTTATCAGGTTCTGGCTTGCAACTTCAATAACAGATTTATGGGGGATGCTTCTAATACTGGTGGTGTCAAGGAGTATGAGATTATCCATATCATCTCTTCCCACAACCATCCCATTTACTACAAGTTTATTTACTGGTGTGGGTCCCACTCTTATTT
>JAEYSH010000217.1 GCA_023434825.1 Methanobacteriota archaeon
CCACCGTTTTGCAAGAACTGGATACCTGTTTATAGGTGTGTGGCCATTTTGGGCAAAAAATTCCCGGAAAGCCTTTTGAATTTCGTAGAGGTCGTATTTTTTATCTGTGGCGGGATTTCCAATAAAAGTATATTCATCACAGGGGGCGTCTCCACAAGTATCCCTATCTCCTATTGACCAGAAATCGTTTCCACAAGTAACACAAGTTTTTTTAGTAAATCCTAGTTCTTCAAGCTGGCGAGACATAGTAATCATTAATAAAAGTTGTTAAATTAAGTAAATTTTCAATTAAATAGTGTAATTAAAATAAAAAAATAAGTGAAGCCAAAAAATTGGCTTCGAAGTTTCGGAATTATCCGAAGAGAGCACCGAGACCTGCTGCGGCTTCTTCTTCTTTTTCTTCTTCCTCTTCTTCTTCCTCTTCTTCTTCAGGAGCTGCTTCTGCTGCTGGTGCTGCACCTGCTGCTGGAGCTGCAGCTGCTACTGCGGTTTTCTCCATAGCTTCTTCGATGTCCACGTCTTCGAGTGCTGCGATTAAAGCTTTTACTCTTGCGTCATCTACTTCTGCTCCTGCTGCTTCTAAAACGTTCTTAACGTTTCCTTCGTTTATGTCTTGACCTGCTGTGTGTAATAACATTGCTGCGTATATATATTCCATATGATCACCTTCAAAATTTTTTTTTAAATTTTAAATTTTTTAAATTATAAATTAGATTAGCCAAACAAGGCACCTAACCCTGCTGCTGCATCTTCTTCTTTTTCTTCTTCCTCTTCTTCTTCGTCTTCTTTATCTTCTTCATCTTCCGCCTTAACTTCAACAGTCTGTGGGCGTGATTTCAGTTTTTCCAGAAGTTCATCATCAAGTGCTTCCTCATTTTTAGATGATAAATCAGATGCTAATGCTAACATCTGAGCGTAAGCCTTGGATAACAGTAAATCTGTTGTTTTTGATGTGAGTATTTCTGCATTTAGCGCAAGATTCATTGACTTGGTTACAGCGTTCTGTATAATGTACGGCATGGACTGTTTTGTGTATATAGATGCATTTACTGATAGATTCAGTGCTTGTGAGAATGCTTTCTGTATGTCAGATAGTGTTTCCTCTTCATCTATGGTTAAAAGGTCAGATGTGTATACTGTTTCATCTTCATAAGCTGCTACTAAATCAATACCAACTTCCATTGGTTCGATTTCAAGTCTTGTAAGAATACCTGCCACATCACGAGGAACTGCTTCCCCTTCAGCAACAATTACCTTATCTTTGGTTATGACAATTTTTCCTTTATCAATTTTAGCAGGAATACCGACTTTTTGAAGTTCTCCAAGAATAGGACCTGGTTTAAAAGCAGTGTCACCTTTAGGCACTACAATATCTAAAGGAGCTATACTTCCTGCTTTTGCAGGAGCGGCGGTTTTACTATCTTCAAGAATCTTATAGAGCTTGAATGGATTCATGTTTGTAAAGATCAAAGCTGGTTGACCTTCCATATGTTCACCAAGTGCTTCTATATTATCTTTGTCAGATTCGCCTAAAGCTAAACTCATTAATGTCTTCCTTGACATTTTAATGGTTGTAGTGTCCTTTAAGTTTCTTCTCATTTTCTGGAGTTGAGGAGCAGGTATATCTGCAAGGTTAGCCATACCGACAACGCTATGGTTACTTATGAGCTCTTTAATCTCATTTACCTCTTCTTTTTTCCATTCAGCGACATGAGCCATTAGATCACCCTCGCTACTGGACCCATGGTTGTTTTAATATACATGGATTTTACCTGGTTTCTTCCTTTCTCCAGTTTTCTGTCTAATATTCCAAGTACAGCATCAATGTTATCTGCAATTTGTTCGTCCTCCATATCCTGGGAACCAACAAGCACCTGGATAACAGGCTGATCCTTTATTCTTACTTTTACGGTATTAGAAAGTCTTTCCATTATTGGATCTGGTTTAATAGATGCAGGAACTGGTTTTGGCATCTTTTTTCTAGGTCCAAGAACTGGTCCTAAAAATCTACCTACTAGCGGCATCATATCTGCCTGTGCAATGAAAAATGTAAATTCATTAGCCATTTTTTTGGCTGCTTTCCTGTCTTTACCAAAGTCTTCTAAATTTTCTTTGGATATTACAAGATCTGCACCTGCATTTTTTGCCTGGACTGCCAGTTCACCGTCAGCTATAACGGCAATTTTTATATCTTTGCCACGTCCATTTGGAAGGAAGACTTCTTCATCAAATCTGTTTTCTGGTTTTTTCACGTCTAAATCCTTGATGTTTATAATCACATCAATAGACTGTGTGAAGTTTCTCGGCTGGGATTGCTCTTTCGCCTTCTTCACCGCTTCCAATATCTCTTGATTCATCAAATTCCTCCATGAACTTCTTTGGTAAAAAGTTCACAATAATTGATTTTTTTGATCAAATGGATCTATTATTTGTTATAAAATTTATTGTAATTGTTCGTCGTATAGACCTTCACTAATTTCTTTCTGCACGATTTTAGGATCTTTACCATCAACGGTTAATCCCATACTTACACATGTTCCAATGACTTCTTTAGCAGCCATTTTATAATCGTTTGAAAGTAGTGAATCGAATTTCATCCTGGCGATTTTAAGTGCCTGTTCTATTTTTAGATCAGCAACTTTGTCCATTCCAGGATCTTGAGAACCTTTTTCAATATTTAGTTCATCTAATATAAGTGCAGTTGTTGGAGGGGTACCTACTTCAATTTCAAATTCTTTTGTTCCTACATCTACGATGACTTTTACTGGAACTTTGATACCTGCAAAATCTCCTGTTTTGCTGTTAATTTGCTCTACAACTTGCATCATGTTAATACCTAGCGGTCCGATTGCAGGGCCTAATGGTGGTCCTGGTGTTGCGCTTCCGCCTTCAATGAGAATCTCTACTGTCTCTTTAGCCATTAATCTGCCTCCTTCTGAATTAATCTTATCTGGTCACCTTTGACCGTAACCGGGATCGGAATTGCAGCTTCGATTAGCTCTAAAACTACTTCTTCCTTGGATTCATCTATTCTAACTACTTTAGCCCTTTCGCCTTTAAATGGACCAGATATAAGCTCCACAATGCTTCCTTTTTTAACGGAAGCTATAACAGGCTCAGGGTTTAAAAAGTTTTTAATCTCTTCAAAGGTTATTTCACCTTCAACTGATCCCCTTAAATTAGGGACTTTAAATGCAGGATCTTGCATATCAATCTTAGATGAAGACTCAACTAAGATGTAGCCTCTTAAATTGTCAGGAACAAGTATTGAAGTAACTTCAATATCACTGTTTTTGACATTTCTTGAGAGCAATCTTGCTACGTTTTTTTCTTGTCCTACAAGTGTTCTTAATGCATATATCAAATTATCACTTACCTAACGGGCTATCAAAGCAGAAATCAATGAAAATTATGTAAAACTCAATGATATAATTTGAGCAATTATACTTATTATAAAACCAATTACACCAATTATAATAATTCCAATTCCTGTAATTTTCGCTACATTCACAAATTCATCTCTATCTGGCCTTTTTGATACATATAAAACCCTTCTACATTGTTTTATAAACTGGGAGATAGATTCCTTGTTCATATTCATAAAAATACCTGCTTAAATTCATTAAAGAATAAGTTATTAAATTAATTTATCTAGAATAATTTGTTTATTATTTATTCTATATAAATGATAATGATTTATTTCATTTATGAATTTATAAACCTTTTCATTTTTATAGATAACTAAAACTAAGTAAGTTAAGAAAATCAGTGGTGTTTTTGTAATTAAGATTAATAATTAGAAAACACCGTCTATAAATTCTTCTAAAGCTGATTCAGGAACTGTATCTTCTTTTTCCTCTTCCATATACTCACGTTCGGCTGGTACACCGAATATATGCGGAGATTTTACACCTGCAACTACAATAGTTGTACGGATGACATTTTGAAGGTCTTCCTGGATCTGTGTACCCCAGATTATGTTTGCATCTGGATCGAGTTCATCAGCCACAATCTGAACAATCTTTTCAGCTTCGTGCAAGGTCATATCTGAACTTCCAGATATATTTATCAATGCACCTTTAGCATTTGAGATATCAAGATCAAGTAGCGGACTGTTTAAAGCCTCATGGACAGATTCTATTGCTCTATCACCAGATTCAGACTCACCCATACCAATCATTGCCATTCCAGAGCCTTTCATTATGCTTCTTATATCTGCAAAGTCAAGACTTACCAGACCAGGTTTAGTGATTAGTTCAGTTATTCCTTTAACAGCTCTTCCCAGAAGTTCATCTGTTACCATAAATGCTTTATTTATAGGTAAATTAGGCGCTACTTCAAGTAACTTATCATTAGGTATCACAATAACGGTATCTGCTGCATTCTGGAGCTTTTCAAGTCCTTTTTCAGCATTTTCTCTTCTTCTGAGTCCTTCAGCACTAAAAGGCATAGTAGCAACTGCAATTGTTAATGCGCCAATTTTCTTGGCTAATTTTGCAATTACTGGAGCAGAAC
>JAEYSH010000227.1 GCA_023434825.1 Methanobacteriota archaeon
CAATTTAAGTAAACAGGCTGCATATGCCGGAATGTTAAATTTGGTTGATGATAGTCTATGTGCATTGGGCGAAATTGAGGTCCAAATAAAAACAGAAGATGTTAAAAAATTTATTGATTGGATTGCACCAGAAATAAAAAAAGAATAAATTATTTATCTTCAAGAACTGCATCTTTTATTAAATAAAAACCATTATCTCTATCCCAAATAACTTCAGAATCAATAATTTTAATTTTTTTACTAAAAGGAGGCCCATCTAACACTAGTGTTTCTGCTTCCCCACCTTCAAATGCCATGTGCATTCCATATTTTTTATTTAATTTGATTATATCATCAAGGACAGAATAGTCTATTTTTTTACCTAACCATGATTCATCAAGGCCTTCTGCTGAAACGCTTGTAATTATGACTTCAAAACCAAGTTCTATTATTTCTCTCATATAGTCTTCAGGATCACTGTGCCATAAAGGTGCGCATGATTTGAGTCCTAATTCATCGCATATTTTATCTATTCTTGATTTTTGATAAACAGAGTGTAAAGCACCTGAATATATTGCTTCAACACCATTATCTTTAAGTTCTTTTAAAATATTTGTTAAGTCTTCTAATTCTTCTTCCTTAATTCCTTTTGTAACTTTTTTAATGAATTCTACACCTAAAGCCTGTGCAGAAAGCTCAGCTATATGTATATTAGCTACGTGAAACATGTAAGATGAAGGATTATCTGAAATTAACGACACGAGATATTTCACTTCATGTCCATCTTCAATAGCTTTATAATAAGCCATTGTACTATCTTTTCCACCTGAAAAAAGGACTGCTACCTTCATTATTCCACCAAAACTTAATTTTCCCTCTTCCTTACTCTTCCTTTAAAGTCTGCAAAAGCTTCTAAAAGAGTATCTATAAATACGCCAGCAAGACCTACAAACATTCCAATAAATCCACATAAAATGATTACATTAGTTTTATCAGGTATAATTGACTTAATATAAATAATTTTATCCTGTGTTGGCCCTTCTATTCCAGTAACAACTGCATCTTTTGATAATTCATTTGATACATCATATACTTTCCCTGATTCTACCTGAACAGATGCATGAGCTAAACTATACTTAATATCAATAGCTCCAACCAGCATCAACCAGTTATCTAACTTTTTAATAACTTCTTGTGGATTAACTCCTGGGTTTAATTGAATATCAATAGTATCATTAGATTTTACTTCAGCGGATTTAATACCTTTATTAGCTACCGCTATACGATTAGTTAAAATAGATTTCCATTTATCTGAAAATTGTGTAGTTTTTAATGTTATACCTGTAACTTGTAAGCTTTTTACTCCATTAATTTTACTAGCACTTTCTGCAAATTGATTTACATCTAAATTAGTTGAAACATCTACATTTAGTTTTTCTACATCATTAGACGTAGAAAGATAAAATGAAGTTGCAATTCCAGGTATATCATCCATTATTGGAGCTATAAAAAAAGCACCGCCAATAATTCCTACAATAAATCCCAATCCTACTACAAATAAAAGATTCTTTTTACCAATTATTGGAGTTAATAAGGCCGTAGAAAAAACAAATACCATTAAAACTACAAATAAAACAATCATTATTGTTACTGCAATGCTTTCCATGATCTCTTTCCTGATTATTATTAACGTTTAACTTCTTCACTTCCAACAATCACTCCTGTTGAACCATCAACATATACTCTTTTAATTAAAATATTTCCATTCATTAATGGAACAATCCAAATAGAAATATTATTGTTATTAATCATTAAATTACCTTTTGTTGGTTCTCCAGATGTTAAACCCTGTTGTGTTGCAATTTTTTTAGCTTGATCTGCTGTTATTATATACGTTCCATTACTTCCAGAAGTTACACTAACATTAGTTATATTAGTAGATGTTGTATTGTTTGAAACATTTACTGGAGTTGTAGGTGCTGGCATTGGAGCTGAATTTTCAGTTGTGTTATTTTGGATTTCGGCCTTTGTTTCAGCTTTAAATGGCCCATATGCATAAATTACAATAATTATAGTTATTACAGCAAGTATTATTAAAGCTTTTTTTTCCCATCCGGGTTCTAATTCCATAAAGTTATCTCCAGTTGTTATTTCGATATATAAAAATAAATTTTATCATTTAAAAAATTTGCGAAGAATTATAATGTTGTAAACATTATTGTTCCGTTATTATTATAAATTTTATATCTCTGTCCACTATTCATAGTAAAATTTTGAACTTTATTAGGAATCAATTTAATATTAATACTTTTTGAACCTTGTTGCATTTTGATAGATCCTGTATTATTTATACTACTAATAGTTGCAGTATAGGTTAATCTGTTTGACATGGCCATATTTATAGTATATCCATCTCCATTTACATAAACAGTATTAATAGCTTCAGCTGTTTTTTCACCTATCATACGGACATCTGCAAGAGTTCCGGTTTCTGTTTTATTCATTGCAGAACTGGATAAACTAATTAAACTACCTGCAATGATAAGAAATATTAAAGTTACAAATAATAATTCAGCGCTAAC
>JAEYSH010000243.1 GCA_023434825.1 Methanobacteriota archaeon
ATGAATTAGGCTTTTTCAATTATTCCGAATATGATTTTAAATCGCTTCTCGCCGACCCTGAACACATTGAAGAAAATTTAATGCATTATCTTGATTGTTTCAGTCCTAACATTCAGGATATTTTTGATAATTTTTATATTAAAACACATATAGCTCGTTTATCCAAAGCGAACTTACTTCTATTATTAATAAAAAAATTCTCTGAGTCAAAAGTCGATTTACATCCAGATAGAGTATCTAATCATGAAATGGGTACTATTTTTGAGGAGTTAATCCGAAAATTTGCTGAACAGTCTAATGAAGAGGCTGGAGAGCACTTTACTCCTCGTGATGTAGTTGAACTTATGACCAAACTAATGTTTATTGAAAATGGACTAACTCTTCAAGAAAAAAACTTGATAAGATTAATATATGACCCAGCTTGCGGAACTGGAGGAATGCTTACAAGCTGTAAAGAATATATCAATGAGATTAATAAGTCTATTGAAGTTGTTTTATATGGGCAGGAAATAAATCAGGAGATATATGCTATTTGTAAAGCAGATATGCTAATTAAAGGGGAACAGGCAGAAAACATTAAAGGACCGTCAAGTACACTATCTGATGACCAACTTCCTGGTGAAAAATTCCATTACATGATTTCTAATCCGCCTTATGGGCGAAAATGGGAGCAAGATAAAGAAGTTGTTTTAAATGAAGCTGAAAGAGGATTTTCTGGACGATTTGGTGCAGGTACTCCAAGAATAAATGATGGGCAACTTTTATTTTTACAGCATATGCTTTCAAAGATGAAAGAAAATGAGAAATCAAGAATTGCAGTTATTACAAATGGTTCACCCTTATTTACAGGTGATGCAGGTTCGGGTGAAAGTAACATTCGTAAATGGATTATTGAAAATGATTACTTGGAAGCAATAATAGGTCTTCCAGAACAGTTATTTTATAATACAGGTATTAGGACGTATGTTTGGATTTTAAGTAATGAAAAACCTGAGGAAAGATTAGGTAAAATACAGCTTATTGATGCATCAGCTAAATTTAAAAAGATGCGAAAAAGTCTTGGTAACAAAAGGAATTATCTTCATGAAGATGATATAACGGAAATACTTGATTCTTATTCTAAATTTGAGGAAAATAATAACTCAAAAGTCTTTGATAATGATGACTTTGGTTATACTAAAGTAGTTGTTGAAAGACCATTACAATTGAACTATCAAATAAATGAAGAGAGGCTCGATAATTTATACACTATTAATGCATTTGCTAAGTTTGCTGAAAGCAAGAGTAAAGATTTAGATAAAAAACTTAAGGGAGAAGAAGTAGGGAAACAAAAACAAGATGCAATAATCAATGCATTAAAGAAAATTGATGGGATTTATGTTAACTGGGATAAATTTGAAAAAGAGGTTAAAAAGGCATTAAAGCCATTCAATCTCTCAGCAGCTTTAATTAAAAATATAATTATGGCATTGTCAGAGCATGATGATAACGCTGAATGTGTAACAGATGGCAAGGGAAAGAAAAAAACAGACGGAAAATTAAGGGATACAGAAAAAATACCGCTTAAAAAAGATATTGAAGAGTATTTTGAAGAAGAAGTGGTTAAATATTATTCTGATGCATGGATGGACCGCAAAAAAGACAAAATAGGTTATGAAATTAATTTCACTCAACATTTCTATAAATACGAACCTCCAAGGCCTCTTGAAGAGATTGAAGCAGACATTAAGGAAGTAACAGCTGAAATTCAAGAATTAATTAAGGAGGATTTGGATGAAGTATAAATCTTATCCGAAATATAAAGATTCTGGAGTTGAATGGATTGATGACATTCCTGAAGGGTGGAGAATATCTAAGATTAAACATTTAGCTAATATTAGAATCAGTAATGTTGATAAAAAAACAAAAGAAAATGAACCTGAAGTTCTTTTATGTAATTATACAGATGTATATAATAATGAGGATATTACTTCTAAATTAGATTTCATGAAAGCTACTGCAAGTAATGAGCAAATTAAAAAGTTGTCTTTAATTAAAGACGATGTTATAATTACTAAAGACTCAGAATCTCCTGATGATATTGCTGTTCCTGCATTGGTCAATAAAAATTTGGATAATGTTGTTTGTGGTTATCATCTAGCTTTAATAAGGCCAAATAAATTTGAATTAGATGGTAATTTTCTATTTAGGTCTTTACAGAATAAAAAGATAAATGACCAGTTTGTTGTAGCTGCTAATGGGGTAACAAGATTTGGAATTAGTACCTATCCCATAAAAAACTCTTATTTAATTATTCCTCCATTTAATGAACAAGTAAATATATCTTCTTTTTTAGATAAAAAAACCTCAGAATTAGCTAAGACAATTGAAAAAGACACTCAATTAATTGAACTTCTCCAAGAAAAAAGAATTGCTTTGATAAATCATGCTGTGACTAAAGGGCTTGACCCTGATGCAAAGATGAAAGATTCTGGAGTTGAATGGGTTAGAGAAATTCCTGAAGATTGGGAAATTGTTCCATTAAATAAATTTACAACTTTAGTTACGGATTATGTTGCTAATGGGAGTTTTTCTTCAATAAGAGCTAATGTACAATATAAAGATGAGGAAGATTACGCTATATTACTTAGATTGGTAGATAATTCAAATAAGTTTAAAGGACAGTTTGTTTATATTGATGAACATGCATATCATTTTTTATCAAAAACTAAGCTAAATCCTGGAGATATTATTTTATCTAATGTGGGGGCTACTTTAGGAACTGTATTTAGGGCTCCTAATTTAAATAAACCTATGAGTTTAGCGCCTAATGTACTTCTTATTCGGGCTAAAGATGAAATAGCAAGTGATTATATCTATTATTGGCTTAAAAGTAATATAGGTCAGTATTCAATAAAAAGAATTGTAACTGAAACAACGCAACCGAAGTTCAATAAAGGCAATTTCCGTAAATTACCAGTTATATCTCCTCCAATAAATGAAAAAGGAAAAATAATTAATTTTATTGAAAATGAAAATTATAAAATTGAGCGAATAATTGATAAAATCCAAAATAAGGTTAAATTAATGGAAGAATATAAAAAATCTCTTATTCATCATGTTGTTACTGGAAGAGTGGATGTAAGGGGGGATGATTCATTAAATCAGATACATCAGAAAAAGGATTCCAAGCTGACATCATTAACCATTTAACCAGCACCGGCTACACCAAAAGAAACACACAAAACTACAATGTTGCGACCTGTTTGGACCCTGAATTAACATTAAAATTTATATTTGATACTCAAGAAAAAGAGTGGAAAAAATATCAAAGGGTTTATGGAGACAAAGCTGAAGAAAAATTCTTTAAAAGATTAGTTTTAGAACTTCAAAATAAAGGAACAATCCATATTCTGCGAAATGGGTTTAAAGACTCAGGTAGCAGATTTAAACTGTTTTATCCTAAACCAAATAACAATAAAAACCCTGATTTATTCGATAAATTCGATAAAAACATTTTTTCAGTGGTTGATGAGCTTGAATATCAAGATAAAGAGAATGGAAACCGTTTAGATTTAGCTATTTTCATTAATGGACTACCAATACTTACCATTGAATTAAAGGATACTTTCTCACAAGGTGTTGAAAATGCAATTAAACAGTACAAGCAAGATAGAGACTCACGAGAGCAAATATTTAAAAGGTGCCTTGTTCATTTTGCAATGAGTGATGAGAAAATATTCATGGCCACAAAGCTTGAAGATGGCAAAACAAGATTTTTGCCCTTCAATAAAGGTTTAGAAAATCCTATAGTTAAAAATAACTACAAAACATGCTATTTATACAATAACATACTTCAGATAAACCAGCTTTCCAGATTAATATCTAATTTCATCTACATCGAAAAAGATGGGGATAAAAAAATCCCTATTTTCCCAAGATACCATCAGCTTGACTGCGTTAATCGTGTTTTAGCTAATACTCAGCCAGGGAATAATTATTTAATTGAACATAGTGCAGGTAGTGGAAAAACCAAAACAATTGCTTGGCTTGCTCATGGATTGATAAATAAGTTTGATGAAGAAGATGAACGTCTTTATGATATGGTTATTGTTATCTCGGACCGTAGAGTTATTGATAAACAGCTTCAAGAGCAAGTAAAAGCCATAGAAAGGGTAAAAGGAATTGTAGAAGTAATTGAAAAGGATTCAAAACAATTAAGTGAAGCACTAAAAACAGGCAGTAACATCGTAGTTACAACCCTCCAAAAGTTTCCTTACATCCTTGAAGAAGTTAGGGATATGCCTAAAAGGAAATATGCTGTTATAATTGATGAAGCTCACTCTTCTCAAACAGGGACGCTTGCAAGGAAGATGAAACAGGTTTTAAGTACAGGTAGCCTTGAAGAAGCTGAATTATTAGATGATTTGGATGATGAAATGGAAGAGGAACTTTTAAAGGAAGTTGAATCTTTCAGAAATCTTGATAATATTAGTTTTTATGCGTTTACGGCCACACCTAAAAACAAAACACTTGAAATGTTTGGAAATATGGATAAAAACGGAGAATATCACCCTTATCATGTTTACACTATGAAACAGGCTATTGAAGAAGGGTTTATTTTGGATGTTTTAGAGCACTATCTTACTTATCCTACTTATTTCAAGCTGTTTAAAAAGATTGAAGAGGACCCTGAGTTTGAGGAAAAGAAAGCAAAGAGACTCTTAAGGGATTTTGTGGAAAAGCATCCTCATGCTATTGCTAGAAAAACTGAAATAATGGTTAATCATTTCATGAACTCAACCAAAAATAAAATTAAGGGTAAAGCAAGGGCTATGGTTGTTACAAGGTCAAGATTACACGCTGTTTTATACAAAAGAGCATTTGATAAGTATATTAAACAACAAGGTTATCCTATAAAG
>JAEYSH010000010.1 GCA_023434825.1 Methanobacteriota archaeon
GGTTAATAATCCCCCTAGAACCGGTCCCATGACAAGTCCAATAAATACAGCACTTACATTTATTCCAATGGCTCTACCCATTTCCCTTGGAGGAAATACTGAAGTAATGATAGCAAGCCCGGTTACGAATATCATAGCACTTCCAATACCTTGCAGAACTCTTGAAAAGAGTAAGAACTCTATAAATGGTGAAAGAGACGCAAGAAATGTTGCAATTGTAAAAATAATAATTCCAAGAATGAATACTTTTTTCATTCCATATATATCCGCAATTCGTCCAAATGGAACTGCGAGCATTGATGAAGTCAATAGAAAAGAAGTTGTAACCCAACTTAACATTATTGCATTAGCAGATAATTCTTTAGCAATTATGGGAAGCGCAACATTCACCGATGAAGCCATAAAAGGAGTTAAAAATGATGCTATGGTAGCTACCAGTAAAACTGTTGTTTTGCTTATTTTTTTATTTTCAGCCATAGTATTACTTGTTTAAATCAATAATTAGATTTTTCTATTATCCAATTTCCAATTTATTAATAATATCTAAATATTTTAAATTTTTGTTTTTCAAATTCTAAAATAAATAATATTCAATGCTTAAATACCTTAAATATCAATTTAGAAAAGTATTTAGATTAAAATGTAGAAACTGAAATTAATGTTGTAAATATCTAGGAGAAATAAAAATTAAAAAAATAACTAAAATATCTGTTATAATCTTGATTTTGGGAGCTATTGTAGTATCTGGATGTGTTAATAGCCCTATAAATCAAACAAATAGTAATGAAACTGCTATAACAGGCCATTTTGAAAATCAATACATTAAGTTTGAACTACCGGATGGAATATCTGCAAAAGAGACTTCAAATGATACATCCTTTGATATAATCCTCTATAAAAATGGAGCAGATATTGGAGAAATCAGCAGCACTAATATGCCCCCACAAGCTCTAGATGCACTGGAAGGGAATAATACCACATTTGCAGGTAAAAAGGCCATTTTATCTAATGATGATTTTGGAAGCCTTCTCTATATCAAGATTAGGAATGATAGCAATGGAAATAACATTGGAATCAGGATTGAATTAGATCCTGGATATCAAAACGAATTTGAATACATAAAAAATTCATTTGTAATCAAAAAATCACTTTAATATCCTCTTTTTTTATTAATTAAATTTTAATTCATTTTAATAAATTTAAATTATCAATTTCATTTTTCATTTTTTTCCGTTAAGTTTATATATGTTCATATGCACATTTATTCATATGAAACAGAATGACATTTGTGAAATCGAATGCAGTGACGAAGAAGCAGTAAAACAAGTTAAATCAAGTATGCTTGATGAAAAAGTTCTTTTGGAAGTAGCAGAAAATTTTAAAGTCTTTGGAGACCTTACAAGGCTCAAAATATTACAGGCATTATATCAAAGAGAATTATGTGTATGCGATTTAACTGCAGTACTTGGAGCTAACCAATCCACAATATCACATCAATTACGTGTTTTAAGGAGTAAAAATCTGGTTAAGTTTCGAAAAGAAGGTAAAATGGCATATTACTCTCTTGCAGATGAACACGTGGTGAAAATAATGGAAATGGGAGTTGAACATGCCTCAGAATAATAAAAACCAACAAAATTGCGAATATTGCGGCTGCGGTTGTGAAGAAGAAATTCAAGATAAACAGAATGAATGTAATTCAAAAATAGAAGTAAGTGAAGACATCTGCGAATGTGATGAACATTCAGTACATAAAAAAGAGGAAAATACCTGTAATGAATCAGAAGATTCATGTGGATGCGGCTGTGATGAGGATACATCTGAAAAATCAACTTTAAACACTTGCGAAATTGAAAATACAAGTGTTGCATGTGGATGTGGATGTAATGAAGCAGTATTCAAGGAAAAAGAATCATTGTGGGATAGGAAAAATCTTTTAATTATAATTTCATCATCTATATTGCTACCTATTGGATTGTATATTGATTTTTTCACTGGCCAGGGATTAGCTGCAGAAATCTTATTTTTGGCAGTTATAGCAATAGCAGGACATAATCTGATCATTAATGGGATTAAAAGCCTTTTAAAAGGTAATTTTAGCATGAACCTTTTAATGACTATAGCCGTTTTAGGTTCATTTGCAGTTGGATCTGGTGCAGAGGGAGCAGTAATTATATTCTTGTTTTATATCGCTGAATTTTTAGAAAGTTATGCAGGTAAAAGAGCAAGGAAATCCATAGAAACTCTTCTTGAATTAGCTCCAGAGACAGCTACAATCAAAAGAAATGGTAAAAATGTAAATTTACATGTAAATGATGTAAAAGTTGATGATATAATCGTAATAAGGCCTGGAGATAAAATACCATTAGATGGAACAATTATAAATGGTATTTCTTCAATAAATCAGGCGGCAATAACTGGAGAAAGTGTACCTGTAACCAAAACAGTTGGAGATGATGTATTTGCGGCCACTATAAATGAAGAAGGTTATCTGGAAGTTAGAGTTACTAAAAAATCTACTGAAACTGTTCTTTCAAAAATTATAGAGCTTGTGAAAGAATCACAGAAAAAGAAATCCGATACCGAGACTTTTATTGAGAAATTTGCTAAATATTACACTCCAGCAATTGTAATAGTTGCTGTAGCTGTAGCACTAGTTCCGCCATTAGTTTTTGGACAATCTTTAAACACATGGGTTTACAGGGCACTTGTTCTTCTGGTAATTTCATGTCCATGCGCATTTTTGTTATCCACTCCTGTAGCAATGGTTTCTGGAATAACTTCAGGAACAAGAAATGGTGTGTTAATTAAAGGCTCAAAATATGTCGAAGAGATGAAAAACATCGATACTATGGTATTTGACAAAACTGGAACTCTTACAGAAGGAAAATTAGAAGTTACTGATATATTAGCGTTTAATGATTATTCTGAAAATGAAATTCTCCAAATTGCAGGATCACTCGAATCTAAATCTAAACATCCTCTTGCTGAAGCTGTTGTACAACACGTTGAAGAGTTAAATATGGACTTTAAAAAAGTTAAAAACTTTGAATCAATAACTGGTAACGGTATCAAAGGTTTAATTGAGGAAAAGATGTTCTATATAGGTAAAAAAAGTTTATTTAAAAATAATTTAGAACTCCCTCAAGATCAAATAAATAAACTCCATAATGAAGGTAAAACTGCTATAATTCTTGGTAATGATGAAAATATCCTTGGAGTAATTGGATTAATGGATAAAATACGACTACATTCAAGAGACACAATTGAGGGACTTAAAGAAAGAAATATCAAAACTGTAATGCTTACTGGTGATAATGAAGGAACAGCAAAGGCAGTATCCTCCAAAATAGGGATCGAAGAGTACTATGCTGGCCTTTTACCAGAGGATAAAGTCAGTATCATTGATAAATTATTAAATAAAGGCGAATATGTTGCAATGGTAGGTGACGGAGTAAACGATGCTCCAGCACTTGCAAGAGCCAATGTAGGTATTGCCATGGGTGCAGTTGGCTCAGATGTGGCCATAGAAACAGCAGACATCGCATTAATGCATGATGACATCCTAAAAGTCAATTATTTAATTGATTTAAGTAGAAAAACTATGTCAGTAGTTAAACAGAATGTCTATTCAGCTATTTTCATCCAGTTGTTCTTAGCAGTATTTGCAGTATTTGGATTTGTTTCATTATGGATAGCAGTTACTTTCGGAGACGTAGGATTAACCC
>JAEYSH010000013.1 GCA_023434825.1 Methanobacteriota archaeon
CCCTTAAGACCCTTGCAACGATTTTTTGATTTTCCCGGACATAATCCCTGATATTTTTTACCCATCCAGAAGATACTTCAGAAATATGAATAAATGCTTCTTTTCCTTCATATTCTTCAAGACTAGCAAAAGCACCGTAGCCTAAAACTTTATGTACGGTTCCTACTACCAGATCACCTTCATCTGGCCATTCATTTTTCATTCTTACCATTAAAACACCTGAATTGAAGTCCTTAGTCAAGGACTTCGACAATTTGAGCTACTATCTCAGATTTTCCGCCTTTAGGTTTTACCAGTGTTTTTCCACATATTATACACTGTACATTTGATGCGGCGTGATCAAAAACTGTTTGCTGGTTTCCACAGTCCAAACATTTTACTTTTAAAAAATTACCTCTGTGATTTCCTACTACTACCATTCAAATCACCTAGCTTACAAATTCTACTTTTCCAGCTCTAAATGAATTTCTTTTTATGTGAGCTTTTCCGCATTCTTTACATTTGTATCTTAAATCCAGTTTCTTAACTGGTTTGTTTCCTGATGGAAGTGGCCTTGGGTAACCTCTGTAACCAGCAGTTACACGTCTGAACTGACGTTGACCCCATTTAAGTTCGCTTGCCTTTCTTCTTTTTGATTCGAATACTTCGTGAGCAGTATGTTTTTTACAAGTTGGACAGTAAGTTCTTCTTTCTTTTGGTATTTTCATTATAATCACCTCATATATAAAAAATGAATAAATTCATTACAAAAATTATTGATACTAA
Organism: Methanobacteriota archaeon; assembly: GCA_023434825.1. GTDB lineage: Archaea > Methanobacteriota > Methanobacteria > Methanobacteriales > Methanobacteriaceae > Methanobacterium_D. The sequence continues at coordinate 766 of JAEYSH010000013.1, forward strand.
ACTCAATAAAAGTTTAATTTATATTGACATTATTTATTTTTAATTGTTTATTTATATGTTTGGATAAACATTTCGAATGATACTACTATAATATATAACTGGAAAATTGTATTTATTTAAAGTTAAAATAAACATTTTTCTTGATTATTGATAAGCTACTTTTTCGCGTTTTTTAATAAATCTACCTTTATTATTCTTTATAATTATTTGAGCGTTCGCTTCAGGCATTGCCACAATATCTTGAGGTATCATGGGCCCATAAATTTCTCTATCTACTCCGATAATAGATGGAAGTTCTTCTAAAACTATTAGTGTTTTAATTTGATTTTTTTTAGTTGAAGAAGTTCTGGAAATTTCTTCAATTATTCCATCGGGTATTTCATCCCCTATTATTTCAGGAATATTTTCAGGTTCTTCAATCTCAGGGATTTCATATGATTGATAGCTTTCTATATCATGTTCTATCCCTAAAGGCGCTCTTTTTTTACCTTTTTCGGCTCCTTTTGGTTTAGATATTATCTTTTCAGGCTTTTCTGTTTTTTCTTCAATCTTAGATGACTTAACTTCTTCTTTTTTAGCCTTAAACTCGGTTAAAGGATTTACCATTCCTTCACGATACTTAGAAAAAGATTTAGAAATAGAATAATACAGATTTTCCTCTTCAGGTGTCATATTTTGAGGTGGAAGCGCAGGAGAATCTATTCCATTTTTTGAAGAATTTTCACTGAATAATTCCTGCGATTTCTGTATGTTAAGGAGCGCACTGTTAATTATTTTATGTTCTCGTCTTTCACCTATCTCTGCAGCAATCCTTCGTGCATCACGATGCAAATAAGAATAAAAAGATAAAGGATTATCACCAATTTCTTTTAAAAGCTTATTTAGATAAATGAAAACCTCGTTGTAGAAATTATCTCCAACATCAGCTAACCCACTTATCGTCCGCTCTTTTTTTTGGATTTCCCTTAACCTCTGGAAAAATTCATCCAACCTTAATTCCTCACTTTATAAATTAACCTGATTAAATTCTCAATTCCTAAAAAAATCAAATTTTAAGTCTATTCTTCACTTTCAATACGTGGTGCTAAAAGGAAACTCAATTCTCCTTCATCAGAAATCATTTTAAGTGAAAGATTAAGAGGCATATCGTTTCCAAGCTTTAAAACAATAGTATCGGAAAACTTATCTGCTTTAAGCATTTCTTTAATTTTTTCAAGTGAAAAAATGGACTTTGCATTTATATCTATTTTTTCCCCATGAAGATACTCAATTTTAGCGTCCCCAAATTCACCTTCAGCCTCGGCGATAAATTTATCAGCATCTACAGTGAGAACTATCTTATCTGAAACTATTTCAATGTCCTGTATTGAATTTTTAAGGAGAGCAAACGGTACTTCAAATTCTGTCGGATATTCAAGGTCTGGAGGGCTTGGTGCTTCATATTCAATATCAATTAACCTAATTTTGAATCTACGACGTGCATCACCTTCAAATATAAGAATTAGATTTCCTTCATCAACTGAAAGTTCAACAATATCATCGCTTTTTGCCCTTTTTAACACTTTCATAAGCTCTTCAGTATCAACATTAATTTTTAAAGGTTCATCAATTGCAAACTCATCAAATAATCCCGGTTTAAGTTCAAGATGGACAAATGTGATGTGTGATCTATCCAGGGCATCCAACCTTAAGCCTTCACTATCTGCCTGCATCTGTACTTCATCAACTATAGAAGAGATAGCATCGAAACTTGTTTTCAAGATGTTCGAATCGCTCAGTACTGCTTTAAACATTTTTATCCTCCCTAAATTAAGACTTTTCTTATAATCCATTTATTTATTAATTATATTAATATTATCCTTTTTTATTTGTTTTTTTGGAATTGGAGGACACTTTATCATAAGATTCAATATCTTTATCTATTCCCTTTAAAAATGATTTCCCAAAATACTTATAGGCTAAAGTACAGGCCATTATAAGTACTCCAATTAAAATTAAAAATACGGAAAATACTTCCCTTTCACCAAAAACTACGTTGTCTGCAACCCTATCTGCAGAGCCTATCATCATTATTCCACCGAATATTACAAATAAAAGACCTACAATAATTCCTGTTCCAACTAATAATTTACTCTTTCCAGATTTGATTTCATTTATTCTTTCGGGGCCTAAAACTTCGCTCAGTGTAGGGAATAAATGATCATGATCTTCTTCAGATTTAGAACTTTCTTGCTCTTTTTTCACATTATGTTCATTTTCATACTGATTTATTTGAGCAAAATCCAGTTTATCCATAAATTTAGACGTCCGTGATTTATCAGACGTCTTTTTATCTTCCTTTTTTTCAGTCTTCGTGTCTGAATCTTCTTTCATAAAGAGCCCCCTTTTTCGAAATAAAAAATTAATCGTATTCACGCCAGGTTTGTCCACATTTTGTGCATCTTAAAAATCTTGTTTCTGACTCATCAGCCCTTCTTGTTTGCTGGAGCCACCAGTATGCTTCTTTATTACCGCATTTAGGACAAATTGCGCGTGTAGTTGGTAAAGTTTTTACATCTTCCCCTTTAACAATTACATTTTCCTTTGCATCAACCTTTTGGGAAACTTCATATTTACTTTTATCTTCCTTGGTTAAATCTTTCTCGTATCCGCATTTACATTTAAAGCAGTTATCTTTTGGAAACATTACAGTTCCGCATTTTGGACAAAATTCCATTTTAGTCCTCCATAAATTTGATAAAATCCATTATTAAAAAATGTAAGATTTATTAATGAGTTTTTTATTTTTAAGAAATTGGTTTTTAAGACTTATAAATTTTGTTAGAATTAATAAACTTATAAGTGGCCTTTTCAGATTTCCAAAAAATATCTATTTCTATCTTGTTTAAATAATTTTAATATTCCATTTTGTCTTCAATTAGCTTAAACGCGTCTCTTATGATTAAATCATGATCAAAAGCAAGTTTTAAATTTAAAACATCATCTTTTGTAATGAATTGAACATCAGAAGCATCAGTATCTGCCTTTAACTCTCCTCCAGTTACTACAGCAAGATAACATATGGTAACAGTATGTCCTCTTGGATCTCTTTCGGGATCAGAATAAACTCCTACAATTGATTTTAAGGCAATTTCAAGACCAGTTTCTTCTTTTATTTCTCTTAAAGTTGCAGTTTCTACTGTTTCACCATATTCAACAAATCCACCAGGTAAAGCCCATGAATCTTTATAAGGATCTTTTTTACGTTTAATTAGCACTATAGAGTCATCATGGCAGATTACTGCATCTACAGTTAAAGATGGTGTTTTATACAAATCAATCCCTACTTGTGTTTTTATGCGCTTCCTTTAGATTCTCCAGTTTCTACACCTGCTGCTATCAGATGTGCAGCCCTAATAGGTTCAGGTATAGCGCTTCGGGTGGTTGAAAGCAAAACGATTTCTTCAGCGTCTTTTAGATCAATTCCGCTTATTTGAATATAAATTGGTCCTTTATTTTCAATTTTATATACCCAACCAGCATCTAATATGGAATTCCATCGTTTTTCATGATCTTCAAAATTAAGTAACGCCTTTTTTATTTTTTCAAAGTCAGGAAATTTCCTCATTATAACAATTACAGGTATTCCTGTTTTTTTAAAAATTTCCTTTATATTGGCCAGGTTGAATCCACCAAATGTAATTCCATCAAGCATAATGACCCCAATCTGGTCTTTATGCCGGGTTTTATTTACCATCTGGATGATTTTTTCAGTCGAATCGTCTCCATCGCCAGTAATATAAGTCCTTAAAACTCCATCGAGCCAGATCCCACCTCTAAAAATTGTCCCAATGAGCATTATACTATTTTTGGTGTGGGGAGAAAAAGGAGCATCATCAATTCCTAAAATCCTTATTTCTGGCTTGATTTTATGGAATTTTTTATTTATCATCTTAATAATAAAATAAAAATAGATTATTTTTTAGTAGCTTCTACTAAACCCTTAAATTCGTCGCATTGCTTTTTTAATGATTCAGCTGCTTTTTTAAGGGATTTTTTTGGATTTTTAGCTTTAATGTAAAGTACGGGTTCTCCAATAATTGGATGATCAATTGAATATGCTGCAGATTCTACTTCTTTATCTTCCATTAAAGCTCTTCTTAGTGCATTGCACAATGTATGTGTTTCTCCAGTGATTTCTATTTCTAATTCGTTTTTTGTATCTTTTATAACCTTCATTTTATCCCTCAAATTTACGATATATACTCATAAATAATTACTATATTTCAAAAAATTTGATATAATTATGAATTATATTATTAGAATTGATTTATAACATAGTAAATGTATTTGCTAATACTTATATATGTTTCCAAATCACAATAAAAAAAATCATTGATCAGAAGGAATAGTAAAATAAAAGGTAGAACCCACACCAAACTCCGACTCAACCCAAATACGTCCTCCATGACGTTCAATGATTCTCTTAACTATAGATAATCCAATTCCAGTTCCTTCATATTCTTCTCTCGTATGTAATCTCTGGAATATAGTAAAAATACGCCCACTATATTGTTCTTCTATACCAATACCATTATCCCCAATACTAAAAACATATTCTTTTCCATCTTCGGATTTATACCACGATATATGAATTTTAAGAGGTTCATCCTGTTTTCTAAACTTAATAGCATTGGAAATTAAATTATTGAAAACTCTTTCTAATTGTCCTGCATCCCCACTAACATCTGGGAGCATATCATATGTTATTTCAGCACTAGATTCTTCAATAGAAGTGTGGAGACTTTGAATTGTTTGATTCAATATATTATTCATATTTACAAATTCAAATTCTTCACCTTTAGTAGCAACACGAGAATACTCCAATAAATCTTGAATCTGTTGCTTCATACGAACTGCAGCTTCAACTATATAACCCATAAACTCATCAGCATCACTATCAAATTTACCTTTATAACGATATTGTAAAAGCTGCGTAAAGCTGGCAATAGTACGTAAAGGTTCTTGTAGGTCATGGGACGATACATATGCAAATTGTTCTAATTCTTCATTTGAACGTTTTAAATCAGCCAATACTTTTTTAAGTTCTCTTTCATTGAGTTTTTGTTCTGTAACATCCACGTCCATTTCAAGAATTAATGGAGAACCATCAGCATCAGTAAAAGGCATGCTATAAATATCTATAATTGTCCCATTTTGGGTTTTCAATTCCCAGAAGTGAGGTTCTCCAGTTTCAAGTACAATGTATGTTTGGCACCAATAGCAAGGCTCATCAAATCCAAAAAGATAATCATAGCAATGTCTACCTTGAACTTCACCAAATCTCTCACGGAAAGTTCGATTGGCAAATTTAATATGATGATCTGGTGTTAAAAGACGTATCATGACCGGTAATGATTCTAAAATGTCAAACAATCTTTGACGCTCTATATTAAGTTCTTCTGTACGTTTTTCAACCTGTTCTTCTAAATTGTCATGTGCTTGTCTTAATTCCTCTTCAGCTTTCTTACGCTCACTAATGTCTCGAGCTACTGCCCACATATAAAGAGGGGATCCTGATTTGTCTTTAATGAGAAATGTTTTTAATTCCACAGGAAAAATTGTCCCGTCTTTACGGATGTATTCCTTTTCATAAACATCAGAAAAGCCTCTAGGGAGGATTTGATCTTTAACAATTTCTGCTTCCATTTTATGCCACTTTTCAGGAGTCAAATCAAGGTAAGTAAGATTATAGAGTTCCTCTTCAGTATATCCGAGCATATTTTGAAAAATATCATTAAATTCATGTATATCATTATCCATAGTGACAGAGACATATGCATCCCTCATTGATTCATGCAAAATTCGATATTTTCCTTCAGAAGCAGCTAAATCTCCTTCTGCTTTTTTAAGTTCAGTGATATCACGTACAACAGATATTGATCCTGTAATATTACCTTTATCATCTTTAATTGGTGTTGCATTAACTTGGCGATAACGTAATTCTCCATTTGCAGGAATTTTAACAATTTCCTCTTCGTTTTTAATTATTTCGCCATTTAAGGCACGTGATGGTGGAGCTTCTTCAGGTGGTCGCGGCGTACCATCAGGTCTATATACTTCAAATCTAGACGCTACTTTTTCAATCTCTTCATCATTAAAAGTGTCTTTAAATTCTTTAGTTACAGATGGATTAACTAAAATAACTTTTTTATTTGCATCAGCAACCCAAACCTCATCAGGAATACTATTAATCAATGAAGACAATTTATCCCTTTCACTCTTCACAACATCATATAATTGTTTTTTTTCTTCTTCATTTTTTTTACGTTCTGTAATATCACTGGCTATAACTCCTACTTGATTTTCACTAATTTTCCAAACATATATATCATAATATTTATCAAGCGCTCCACCATAACCCTCATAATGAGTTTCCTGGCCGGATTTAACAACTCCATCGAGCATTTCAAGCCAGTGATTTTCAACTACACCAAATAATTCTCTTACAGTTTTACCAATGATTAATTCCTTATTTTTCCCTATAAATCGTTCAAGAGCAGGATTTACTTCAAGATAGCGATAATCTATGGGCTTATCTTCAAAATTATAAATTAATTCAAAAACCTGAAATGTTTCCCCCATAGAATTAAAAAGCTGTTTATAACGCTCTTCATTATCTTTAAGTTCAGTGATATCTTGAATTTGCACTAAAAACCCAGAATCAGTCACAGAAATGGTAAAATCTAGAAATAAAACTCCCTTTTTAGTTGGACAATAATAACCATAATCTACGACTTCCTGTAAATCAAAAGGAATTTGAAACCTAATAATGCCATTACTACCAAGTTCATCCTTTTTTTCTCTAATTAAAGGATAATCAAAAATATTATGTCCTAAAATATCTTCAAATTTTGGAACACCTAATATTTCAAGGATAGCATCATTAGCCTTAATAATGTTTCCTTCTTTATTGCAAAAAACTATTCCTATAGGTGATTTTTCAAAAATCTCCCTAAATTGATGGTTCTGGCCTTCCATTATTTATCTCCAATAGGAAATTAATAAAAAAGATTCTATTATTATTTTTAATATAATAGACTAAATAAATTGTTATTTAATTTATGATAAAATTATTAATTCAAAAATAAGAAGAAAAATAAAAAAATGGGAATTTAACCTTCATAATGTGAAGAGATTTTTCGTCTCTCTTTTTTTTCGCAGTTTTCACAGTAAACTTCGTTTTTATCAGTTTGAACCATGAAATGTCTGCATCTTGTACACATTGCCTTTAAAACTCCAAGTTCGTCGTCAGCAGTGGTAAGATCTACATTATCAAGTCCAAAAACCTTTGTAACTTTTGCTTCAACTAAATCTCCAATTCTAAATGCTTCATGTAGTTTTGAAAGATATCCTTTCTGCGCCTGGGAGATATGGATTCCTCCCATAAAACCAGTTACAAGATCTCTGTCATCATCTTTAATTTTATTAATTTTTACAGAAGCTCTCTGACCTCTTACTTCAGAAACTTCTCCCACGATTACTTTACCCACTTCTAAAGATGGTGGAGTTCCTGTTTTTGGAACTACTGATATTCTTTTATTTTTATCGTCTATTGCTACCTTCCCAACGACGAGTGATTTGATTTTTCCTTCTTCTTCATAGGTCCATTCTGATGGAACAAACTGTTCAGTGACCCCCAAAATGTCACCAGGTAAAACAAAGTCTCCAGATTTGGCTTTCATTAATTCACCTCAAATTTAAAACAAGAAAAACTATATTAATTGCTTAATTTTCCGTTATTTTATTTTTTATAAATTTTATTTTAAATGATATTGATTTAATTTAATCTTAACTAATTAATTAAAGTTTATTTATATTATATTTTTGCTTCATTTCATTTATTAATATCCATCATTACACTTAAAAACTATTTCAAATTGTATGCTAAATTTCATCTATTATATAATCTTCCCATTTTCTAATATCAAGGACAATTTCCAGTTCTTTTGGAGTTAAAAGCGGCTTTTTATACATATTTGCATCATCTATGGCCACTCTTGGACATGCAGTTACAACAAACGCATCTAATTCCATATATGGAAGTAAAAGGTCAGGAGAAATGTTATCTAGCATTAATAATAATGCTTCTTTTCCATTTTGTGTAATTAAATCTTTTAATTTTTTAGCTAAATCCAGTCTAAACTGTCCTTTTTTTGATGAAACGATTATCCCAAATTTTTGTGCTTCTTTTGCTTTAATGATCTTAGCAAATCTTATTCTGAGTATTCTATCTGTAAATTCATCGATATTCCTCACTTCATTCATGTAAGGATCAGCAATAAAAACAGGTTTTTCCGTGAAAAGTTTTATACCAAGAGAATGGAAATTTCCACTTCCAACAAACAAAAATGCATCTGCAGGAATATCTTTAATTGCAGAAAAGTTACATCCTAAAACTTGACCTTCTTTTGTTCCAACACCTTTTTTAATCAAAACTTCATGACCATTTTCAATTAAAAGTGATTTAATGTCATCTAGAACATTTAAATGCTGAATAGTAGTCACAAGTCCTATTTTTTGGTAATCTTTAATTTCTTTAAGACTTTCTTCAACAGCTTTTAAAACATCAATTTTAGAAAAAGCTTCAATAAAAAGAACAGGTACCCTATAATCAATTGGAAATTCTATATGTCCAAAATGGATAATTAAGTCAACAAGTCCTTCCATATGTGTATCTGAAACGTCACAAGCACCAAAACACGGATCTCCAGATATCAGAACAATTGCATCCGTTTCGTTTTCTATTTTTTCAGCTACCATAGTAGCATGAATTTTAAGGCCTTCTGGAAATTGAATTCCAACGACCTTTGCATCCATTTCTTTTACCTTTTCTACTACTTCATCAAGCTTTAAATCGTAATTTAACATCATATCCCTGAATTTAATAATTTAAAAAACGCTGTCTTCAATTACTACTTTTCCATCTTTAACATCAACTTTTAGAAGAGTTTTTACATCATATCCAGTTTCATCTTTAACTCTCTTTTTTCCTTCCCCTTTTTCCACAACAGCGATAATATCTGCTATTTCAACTCCAGAGCTTTCTAAAGCATTTAAAACAGCTACCATTGTACCGCCAGTGCTCACAACATCGTCAACTACCAATATTCTATCCCCTTTTTCGAGCCCGTTAATATACAATTCACATTCGCTGTAGCCGGTCACCTGATGAACTGCAACTTCTTTTTCCAATTCATAACAGCGTTTTCTAACTACTACAAATGGAATATTTGTTTCAAGAGATAATGCCGTAGCAATATGGATACCCATGGCCTCCATACATACAATTTTATCAACATTTAAATCTGCAATCTTTATAATAGCTTCTGAAACTTCCCTTAAAAGTTCAGGTTCAACCAGCATTATTCCATCAGTGATTGGATGTATAAAATAATTATATTCCCCTTTTTTTACTATAGGCGACTGTATAAGTGTTTCTTTGAGCATTTCTAGCATTTTACCACCAAATATATTAAAATACATCAATTCAAATTTGTATTTATTAAATAATAACAAGAAAATGAACTTTATAACAAGTTCTCATATTTTTTATAACAATATATTTTTATAACTTTAGGTATATTTAATAATATCAAAAAATTTCATTTTTAATTAATTTACAAAATTGACCTAGAGGTAGATCATGTTAGGTAATCTTGGAAAAAACTTAACAAATACAATGAAAAAATTGGCTGGAATGTCTATAATAGACGAAGAAGTAGTAAAAGAGGCCATAAAAGATATACAAAGGGCATTAATCCAATCAGACGTTAATATTAAACTTGTATTAAATTTATCAAAAACAATTGAAGAAAGGGCACTTAAAGAAGAGCCTCCTAAGGGAATTACCCCTAGAGAATACATTATAACTATTGTTTATGAAGAACTGGTTAATTTAATTGGTTCAAAAGCAGAAGAAGTAGAAGTTGATGCTAAGCCTTATAAAATAATGTTTGTGGGGCTTCAAGGGAGCGGTAAAACTACTACTATCGGAAAACTTGCTAAATACCTTCAAAAGAAAGGTTTCAACCCTGCAGTTGTTAGTACAGACACATGGAGACCTGCAGCATTCGAACAATTACGCCAGCTAACTGAAAACATGAACGTCCCCCTTTATGGAGACCCTGAAAATAAAGATGCATTAGATCTTGCAAGAAAAGGTCTTAAGGAATTCAAAAAGCAGGATATTATAATTGTAGATACTGCTGGACGGCATAAAGAAGAATCAGATCTCCTTAATGAAATGGAACAATTATCAGCAATTGTAGAGCCAAATGAAGTCATGCTTGTTATTGATGGTACTATAGGACAGCAAGCACGTGAACAGGCCCTTGCATTCAATAAGGCCACAGATGTGGGTTCTATTGTTATAACAAAGCTCGATGGCTCAGCAAAAGGTGGAGGAGCACTCTCTGCTGTTTCAGAAATCGGAGCACCAATAAAATTCATCGGAACCGGGGAAAGAGTTGATGACTTTGAGGCATTTGATCCTGAACGTTTCATATCCAGACTTCTTGGAATGGGAGACATCAAAACACTCCTTGAAAAGGCAGAAGAAATTGCTGATGAAGATTTAGATGAAGATACTATGGAAGCCATGTTAAGCGGTAAATTCACCCTTAAAGACATGTATTCCCAATTTGAAATGATGAATAAAATGGGTCCTATGCAGCAAGTTATGAACATGATTCCCGGAATGGGCGGAAAACTTCCTAAAAACGCTTCTCAGATGACAGAAGAAAAATTAACCAAATATAAAATATTAATGGACTCCATGACCGAACATGAACTTACACATCCAGAAGTTATAAAGCAATCCAGAGTAAAAAGAATTGCAAGGGGTTCTGGAATGCGTAACGAAGATGTTAAAGAGCTTCTTAAATATTATAATGTCACTAAAAAAGCCATGAAAGGATTCGGAAAGCGTAAAATGGGCGGTCCTATGGGAAATATGATGAGGCAAATGATGCGTTAAGCATCATATTTTACTATTTTTGAAATTACAGAATAACTTAAATTTTTAATTATATTTTTATTCAGGATGATTAGATGAATTCACAAATTACAGATTATGCAATGTCAATCATGGAAATGTCAGAATGGAACTTATGCGACCACTGTTTAGGTAGATTTTTCTCTAAAATTGTTGAAGGATCAGATAATGCGGAAAGAGGAAAAATTGTAAGAGAACTTCTAAAAGAGGAAACTGATAAATCCCTAAAAACAGATAACTGTTATATTTGCGGGAATATATTTGATACTCAAAATGAGGTTATAGATAAGATAATAAGTAAAATTAAAGATGAAAATATCGAATTTTCAACTTTCCTTATTGGATCACGAGTATCGCCTGAAGTTTTAAGTAAAGAAGAAGAAATCCATGAAAAGATGGAATTAGATGTTGAAAATATTAAAAAAGAGCTAAACAGGAAAATAGGGAAAGAATTATTCTTTAAAATCAATAAAGACGTTGATTTTGACAATTCAAATATAGTAATTATGGTGGATTTTGTTAAAGACGATATTAACATCCAGATTAATCCTATTTTTATAGAAGGGCGCTACAGAAAATTGATAAGAGGAATTCCGCAAACTAAATGGCCCTGCAGAAAATGTCGAGGTAGAGGATGTGAAAATTGTAATTTCACAGGACAGATGTATCCCGAATCTGTTGAATTATTAGTTTCGCCGCCTGCAGTAGAAGCAGCGGGAGGTAGTGATTCAAAATTCCATGGCGCCGGAAGAGAAGATATTGATGTATTGATGCTTGGAACTGGAAGACCTTTTGTGCTTGAAATTAAAGAGCCGCATGTAAGAAATCTTGACTTAGCTCAACTTCAAGATGAAATCAATGCATTTGCAGATGGAAAAGTTGAAGTGCTTGATTTAAAATTTGTGGGAAGAGAGAGGAAAGGTGAGATAAAATGTTCATCTACAGACACTTACAAAGTTTACAGAGCAATTGTTGAAGTGGAAAGTGACATTAAAGAAGAAGAATTGGAATTATTAAACTCTTTAGAGATTATAAAACAACGTACACCTATAAGAGTGTCTCATCGACGTGCAGATAAGATAAGAACACGTAGAGTTAGGAGAATTAACACTAAATGGATTGATCCTCGAAAATTTGAGATGATAATTGAGTGTGAAGGCGGATTATATATCAAAGAGCTTATTTCGGGGGATGAATGCAGATCTAATCCAAGTGTAACAGATATATTGAAAACTCCAGCATTATGCACACAGCTTGATGTGATGGAAGTACATATTTAATAAATTCAGTGTGAATATTATTCACAATCCATAGACTACTATTTAAAGTAAACTGACAATATATTCATAAAGTTTAAATTATAATAAAGTTTAAAATAAATAGTGATTTAACAAATAATTACATAGGTAGCGCATATGCCAATTATGATTCAGGTATTCTAAACTTAATTTCATATAGCGGATTTTTAAAGAATCCTTTGAATCAGTTCAGATTGAAGTATATCGCCCGGTCATATTTTAAATGTTACGATAATTGACATAAAGTCATTTTAATAACTATAATGTAACAATAAAAGGTTCAAAAAAACGAACTAACAAATTTTTAATTTGTTAGCATCAAGATCATCGATTTTGATAGTTTTCGACGACCAATAATTTGGAGGTTGAGGAAAATTTTTAATTTTCCGAACCCCAAATTGAAAATTTGGAGGTTTAATAATGGTAACAAGATCTAGAGGTTTAAGAAGCAAAACACGTTATAAACTTAAAAAGAGCTTAAGAGTAAGCAGAGCAAATCCAATAACAAAAAAGATACAGACTTTTGATGAAAATGATTTAGTTCACATAATAATTGATCCAAGTGTACAAAAAGGTCAACCACACCCACGTTTCCATGGTAAAACAGGCAAAGTAACAGAAAAAAGAGGAAGAGCTTACCTGGTAGCAATCAACGACGGAAACAAAGCTAAAAAATTAATTATCAGACCTGAACATCTAAAAATGCAAGAGTGATACTGATGATTGGGAAAAAAGTTATTGATACTGATCCTATCACCCTTGCCGAAGTAAAAACAATGCTGGAAGAGCTTTCTGAGCAACACGAGCTTACATACGAACAAAATCTTGCTTTAGACCACGTAATAAAATTTCAAAAGGTTGATGAAGAGTCTGCAAAAAAAATAGTTGAAGAACTCTCAGAAACCTTCAAAAAAACTCAAGCTATTAAAATAACAGACATCATGCCAGAGGATATGGCTGATTTAAGACTTCTATTTGCAAAAGAAAGGGGTACATACAAAACAGAAGATCTGGAGAAGATACTGGAAATAGTAGATAAGTACAGATAATACTAAGGATATTTAAGCAATTAAAACATATATTAACTTAAATATTAAATGAGGATTAAGAATTCTTAGTCCATGCAATATAATAAAATATTAAATAAAAATAATTGAAAATTAAATAATTTTCAGTTTTTGAACTTTGAAACTCAAGTTTTATAGTTCATAGTTTTAAATAAAATCACCGGGTGATTAAATGGAAGAATATGCAATTATCTTGGATTATCTTCCCTTAGGTTACGTTAAAGAAGGTATGCCCACATACAAAAGAAAGCCTGTAGCTCAGGCAATAGGTAAAGAAGAATTTACTCTCCTTGAACTTATACCCAAAGAGGATGTAAATCTGGATATTCACCAGAAGGTCTATATAGGTTCAGGAAAACGTGATGAGATTGCCCGAGTGAATAAAAGGCTTAAATATGATAACCTTACTGCAACAGCAAAAATCGAACTTGATTATGTTGTTGAAGAAATTATTAAGGCCAAAGAAGATAAATTCGTGGAATTTTTCAATGAAGCAGGCCCAATTTCAACAAGGTTACACCAGTTAGAGCTTTTACCAGGAATTGGTAAAAAACACATGTGGGATATCCTTAACGCGCGAAAAGAAAAACCCTTTGAAAGTTTTGATGATATTAAAAAAAGGGTAACAATGTTATCAGATCCAGCAAAGCTTATCGCTAAGCGAATTCTCATGGAATTAGATGCGACTGGAGACAAAAAGGGAAAACGAAAGTACGTTCTCTTTACACGACCCCCTGCAAAGAGATATTAATCTCTTATTTTATTTTTATTCTATATTTATTTTCAAATAACTAATCCCGGTAATTCTATGTTAACAAAAGAAACTTTAAGCATTCTAAAAGAAAATAACATAAAACTAGACCGGCGAAAAGGGCAAAATTACCTGATAGATTCAAATATACTCCAAAAAATTATTAATTATTCTGATTTATCTAAAAATGATACAGTATTAGAAATTGGAGCTGGAATAGGGACATTAACGATACCTCTTGCCAAAGACGCAGGACATGTAATTGCAGTAGAACAGGACAAAAGAATAGCTGCAATTTTAGAAAAAAGACTGCTTGAACTGGATATTTCTAATGTTGAAGTATTAAATGCAGATGCTACAAAAATTGATTTTCCAAAATTTAATAAAGTTGTCTCTAACTTGCCATACAAGATTTCATCGCCAATAACGTTTAAAATGCTTGAACATGACTTTGATTTTGCAATACTCATGTATCAGCTTGAATTTGCCGAGAGGATGGTTGCAAAACCTGGAGAATCAAATTATTCAAGACTATCTTTGATGATGCACTTTTTTGCCGATGTTGAAATGCTTTTTGAAGTTTCAAAGCACTGCTTTTTCCCACCACCTAAAATATCATCTGCAGTAATTAAAATGGTTCCAAAAGATGTTGAACTTGACGAATTTTTCTTAAAAACCTCAAGGGCACTTTTCCAGCATAAAAAGAAAAAAGTCAGGAATGCATTACTTGATTCGTTTCATGAAATAGCAAATGTAGACAAAAAAGAAGCTAAAAAGATAGTTTCAAAACTGGATAAGGATCTTTTAAGTGAAAGAGCTGTAAAATTAGAACCCCAAAAAGTTATGGATATCTCAGAGCAATTGAAAGAAGTAATTAATAATTTATAATTAAAATAACTCTGATTATATGGAGATGAAAATATGGAACAGAATCCTTACGAGTTATTTCAAAAAGAATGTCCAGAAGTAGCAGCCAGTTTTAATGATTTAATTGAAGCTCAAAAATCGTTGCCCGGAATAGATGCTAAAACAAAACAGTTGATTAATATAGCAATCCAAACCGCAAATCGAAACTCAAAAGGCGTTGGGATACACGCGATGATGGCCAAAAATGAAGGTTCGACCCGTGAAGAGGTGATAGGAGCTGTAGTTTTAAATTTACATCACTCCGGTTTTGCATCAGTTCTGGAATGCCTTCCAGCAGCTATTGATGGATTTGAAGGGAAATTTTAAGGACACTAGAAAATGAGCAGAAAAGATGTTTATTCCAGAAAAATATCCTCTAAAGAAGCTCAAGAAGATTTTATTTTTGTTTTAAAGAATAAAATTTCATTTTTTCCACCATTAAATGATATTTTTGAGCTTTCAGATTGTGACTCTTCAAAAGATGTAACATTAGAATCATATTCTTGTACTTGCAGAGGACCTGATCGGCCTCATGCGCATTATTTTATTTCATGGGAAGGATTAGAAGCTGGGGATATAATAGAAATTACAAAAAATGGTGAAGATCAATATTTTTTAAATATTTATAAATCATAAAATCAAATTAATTTTCTAATTAACAAAGATAAAGGTAATTAAAATGCTTGAATACAACGGATTAATCATTTACACACATCCTGAGGTTTATGAACCTGCAGAAGACACTTTTTTATTTGCAGAAAATCTGGATATCCAAAGAAGAGACGAAGTACTGGAAATAGGAACGGGAACCGGCTTAATTGCTGTTTATGCTGCTCAAAGAACAAAAAAAGTAGTTGCAACAGACATAAACGAACATGCCATTAAATGCGCTTCAAAAAACACCATCACCAATAAAACATATAACTTGGAATTAAGG
>JAEYSH010000023.1 GCA_023434825.1 Methanobacteriota archaeon
CTTTCATAAGAGAGGCGACAACCAGATTTGAACGGATTGCGCCTTTGAAAACGCTTGTAGAAAGGAGCATTCTGCAATCCCTCTCTTAATTTGCATACATTTTGCATACAAAGGGTAATTATAATAATTTCAAGATTCCCCTAAAAGAACTTAAAACCAGATTTATATTATTGTTGAATTTCATACTAAGGTAGTATAAAATTCGGTGAAAACAGTCCTTGAACTATTCAATTTAGATTTATGCGCATAACTAAAATATAAATGTTTAGACAAGATATTAATAAATTTTTATACTCACAAATTATATAATTTTGAATTAACTTTAACTGCTCCAAAATTATACAACTTCACCTTTTATTTTACTAATAATTTCATCCCCCAATTCCTCATTAGAATAATATGTTTTTATATCACGTTTAATATTCACAAAAAATTTTTTTATTTCTTCTGAAAACTCTTCATAAACTCCAATAAATATATCCAGAAATTCATCTACATCAAATTCTTTACTTTCTGTTTCCATTCTAATATTTTCTTTAGTTACCATAAGATTTTTTTCCACAACAATATGAATAAGTTTCGCCAAATCAGGTTGCTTTATGTCCAAAATAAATTCTTCACTTTCTTCCAAAAATTTAATCATTAATTCATTCTCCATATTTATCAATCCTCCTATGAATAGCAGTTTTTCCACCATCTAAAATAATAGCTGCTTTATCTAAAATATCTCCATATTCCAATGCACCATATTCGTAACAAAATTTATCTGCTGTATGTTCAGCAATAATAACGCATTCAGCGTCTCCATTAATTACAATATTAGCATCATGAGTCACTAATATAATCTGCCTGTTATACTTCTGGTTTCTTATCCAACGAGTTAATTGGGAGTAACGTGCTTCATTGTCTATGTTATCTTCTGGCTGATCAATAAATAAAGGTATTGTTGAATCTGAATGTAAAATAAATTCCATTACTGCATTCGTTTGTGTTCCTGGTGATGTATTATGTAAATCAATGTATTCACTTTCACTTTTATATATAATTTTTTGTACTTTTTCGGATTTTAAATCTTCCAATTTACATATTTTATTAAAAAGTTCATTAAAATTTGTTGATTCTTTCATTGTACTAATTAAGTCATTAGAAGTTGCATATTTCATAAATATTTCTGAAGTAGAACTTTTATCAAATCCTTTTATAATTGTTTTATTAACCGATTCTACAATCATTCTTCTTGCATATTCAACTGGGTGTTCCTTGTTTGCAATTGAAACAAAATAAAATCTATTTTTGCCTTCTCCAAAATACTCTGCATATTGAATATGTAATTTTGTTTTAGCTTGATCTACCGCATATAATCTATTTATTTGACGAATACGTTCCAACTCTTTATTATACAAATACCTCAATTTTTGTTCAATATTGGCTTTACTCTCTAACTTCCTTTTATCCTCACTACTTTTTTTTCGATTTTGAAGTTCAATTTTTTTCTTCATGAGATTACAAAACTGAGAGTTTAAAAATTTTTCATAATTAACTGCACATATATTTTCAACTAATTGATTAATAAACTGTTCATATACTTCAACTAACGTTTTATCCCAAATTTCTTTTTCAGTTGGCAATAATTCTTTAATATACTTTTCGTACCCCTGTCCACCTATATCCAATGAAATGTATTTATCATTTTTTTTCTTTAGCTTTAAACTTTGTAAATTTGAGCCTATATGTATAAGATTTTTCAAATCATCAGTAACATTTAAATCTTCAGGACTTACATCATTATTACCTTTTTCAATTATTGTTACTATATCAGAAATGCTATTTGATACCATGTTATTTTCCGTAAACTGCTTTTTAAAAAATGTTTCTAATTTTTCTTGAGAATTTCCGTCAAACAATTTGTTAATATATGACTGACTAAAATAAAGTATATTGGTATCAGAAGCAAGTTTAGTTTCATTAAAATTAGTTATCTCCACATTAAACTTTTTCACAAATGACATACGATTTCTATCTTCAATTTTTTTATCGTCTATTCTAGAAACTATAGCATCTAACAAAGCTGATTTTCCTTTTCCTCTTCCACCTACAATGACATTTAATCTATCAGAAAATTCAATTTCTACCTTATTGTTTTCCTTAAGCGCCTTTAAATTATTTGATAGAACAATACTTTTTATTTTTTCGGAAGGATTTTTTTCTGGCCTAGTCTCACACTCATAAACTATTCGATTAATATCACTTCCTGCCAGCAATAAGCCTTTGAATGAATTAAGACATAAAAAATATTGATGTGGATTTTCAATATAATTACTTAGTTTAAGATAATCTGCTGAATCAGAAAACGCTATGACTGCATGTTTATTTTCTCCCACACCATATTGTTCTTCCAGAAACTCTATTGCTTTACATATATCACTCTTTCCTCCTGCTTCCCAAAACGGAAAAAATAATCCAGTAAATTGATTAGTTCCCTTATCAGCAGTCATTTCATCAAACCAATCAAAATCAATTCCTCTTTTATCCTGCTTAAAAGCATGTGGAGAAACAGCAAACTTTTTCTTATTAAAAATCAAGTAAAGTATAAACTCTTCAAAATTTACTTTCGCATTATCTTCTATAAATTTTTCTACTAACTGTTTTAATTCATCAATATAGGGTATTTCCGTTTCTTCAAAATAAAAAATAATATGCTTGGAATCCTTAGCATTTTCTGTTAAATACACATCCACTTCTATTCCAGGAAGAATTGCAATATCACTCTTTTGAACAAATAATTTATAGGCTTCCGCATTTATTTTATTATGATCAGTGAAAGATATCATACCAATTTTATTTGAAGCATTTTCATATATCTTTATAAGTTCATCAACAAAAATTTCTGAAGACACTCCACCATAGTTTTTCTTTGTAGGTGTTCCTAATGGTGTATGAATATGTAAATCCCATATATTCGGCTTTCTTAATAGCTTTTCCATTTTAATCCCCCTTATAAACTATAACTTCTTAGCCTTTCATATTTCGCACTTAACGATTTATAAATTTATATAACACATGTAATTTAAAAGCTTTTATAAAATCCCCTTATAAATCTTACCTTTCAATTATTTTTATAATATTTAAATCAAATTACATAGTGATTTTATCATATTAAGGGGGAAATATCCAGATTATATTTAAATTTATTGTCAAAAAATGTAAAAAATAAAAATTAATTGTATTATTTTTTATATATATTATATATAGTTCAAAAAATATAGACTATTAAAATTTCCCATATTATCAGGACACTTTTAAAGTGGTTTATCGTTAGGTGGCAAACATATATTCCCTGACATATCTGGAGTGTACTATCTCTTTCGTTCCTTAATGATAATTTTTATCTAACCACGCTTGATTTACTTCTTACTTTTATAAAAACAAAAGTCCCTCACCTCCTACAGAACATAGGTTTGAGGAACATTCTGAGAGCATCGACATCTAGATTTGAACGGATTTTGTCGTTAAAAGCGCTTGTAGAAAGGAGCTTTCTGCAATCCTTCTCTTAATTTGCATACATAGGATAATAATAATTATTTGAATGATATTTTAAAAGAAGTGATAACCAGATTCTCAACAAATACATATTAAGGCTAAACTGCTTTTAGCGAGACGGGACTCGAACATTACCGCCGTCTGCAAGCCCACATAAAATAAGGAGGAAAACACACTGTCTACCGTGTGTCTACAGTCTGTCTATAACTTGAAAATTAGAGAGAAAAGCTGTCAAGGGGTCTGCGGAGCAGATACTATTTACCCCTTTACTGCTTTTTGTATAGATCGATTATATCCCTATCATTGAAAATGGCTAGATTAGAAGCATTATCATCTAATCTAGCCTTGATAAAATACACAGATTTACTCAATCGGAATATAACAGATTCAACTTAGAAAACCCTTGTTACTTCAA
>JAEYSH010000029.1 GCA_023434825.1 Methanobacteriota archaeon
CTTCTAATCCTTTCTTTAATCTGTCGCCCTGTTTTAAAACAGTTATAAAAGATTTTCCATCGTCTAATTCTGAAATCACTTTAGTCCGCAGCCAGTTTTCACGCATTCCAAAAGAACTGCCTGTAAATTTGCCTACTTTAACCCATTCAATGTGTTTACCTATACTATTATATTTAACGCCAGTGATTCCGTAATCTGCCATATTATCATCTGCAATTAGATTTAAAATTATATCTTTTTAAAAAAATGAAAAATAGATAAATTTAAATGAAATTAAATTTTAAAACTCTCATGACCCGGGTTTAATGATTAAGATGAAATCTTAATAAAGAAACTTTAATGTAATTATCAATTATAATTTAAGCATTAATCAATTAGGAGCGTTAAAAAGTAATTTAATACTTAAATTAAGCTATTCTACTATTTCTGCAAAAGCAAAGTTTCTTCTTGTTGAATTAATTCTAATTTTGACTTCGTCGCCTTTTTTAGCTCCACTTACAAATACTATGAAACCTTCGATTTTAGCGATTCCGTCTCCATCTCTTCCCATATCTTCTATTTTAACATCGTATTCTTCGCCTTCGTTTATAGGGGAAGAATTAGAGTAATTATCTCTTCTATTATCATTTCTAAACAATTTTTCACGTCCTTAATATGGCCTGAAAAAGGCCTAAATAACTCTCTATTTTTGATACTATATAAATTGATGTATTTTAAACTCTCAAAAAATAGCGCTTGAGGCCTTCAAATTTCTTAGAAATTTAGGGCATTGAAAAATAAAGTTTTTGATAGCTCAAAACTGTCGATGTATCTATTTTTTAAAGACTTTCATTGTTTTTGAACTGTTTGAGAGTTAAATAACATTTTAATGTTATAAACCAAAGATTAAATAACAGAATTACTTATAAAAACTATTGGTGTTAAAATGGCTAATTTAATGGTTAATATTATATATGTACTGATTGGAGCGGGCATTATAGTATTTTTAGATTTTAAATATTTTAGATATGATTTCTGGAAACGTTTAATAGTGAATATACTGGTTGTTTTAATATTTGCTGCATTTTATTATTCCTTTTTAGTTAATTTATAAATTAACAGTGTTCAATAAACTAAAATTTCTGATCAATGCTTTTTAAAGTGCTATACAACCTTCTTATAGTGACAATGTGACTAATAGTCGATTTTAGCAAATAATTAATTTTAAAAATAGTTTGGAAATTATCTTAATATATATAAAAAATTTATTATTACTAGTTTTGACATAACAGATCATGGAGGTGAAAGTATGATTCATGTAATTGGAGATCTAAAAGTCGAAAATTATGACAAATGGAAACCTGTTTTTAATGAAAGATCAACTACACGTAAAGAACAAGGTGCTAAAGAGGCTATTCTCTTTCGTAACTCTGATGATCCCCATGATGTTGAGATTCTATTTAAGTGGGACAATAAGGAAAATGCAAAAAGGTACATGGAATCAGAATCTGTAAAAAAAGCTCTAAGAAATGTCGGCGCCAGAATTGAAAAAGTTACTTACCTCGATGAAATGGAAAAGACAATTTAATAAAATTCTATGGATGAATATTTTTTCGGAATAATAAGAACTTATTCATCCTATTTTCTTATTTTAATTAATTCTTTCAAACTATAGTGAACATGTGGCCGAATATAATCTAGTTATTGCCCAATGCTAATTAAAAGTTAGATATTCATTTTGACATTAAATTATTTTAAGAATCTAGGTCTAATCTACAATATTTCATAATGAATAAAAATAAAGTGAAAATAATGATAAGAACAGCAACTTTAACCGATGTTGATCAGATAGCTATGGTGATATTGAAGGCTTGGAAAGGAGCATATACTGGAATTATTGATCCAAATTATATAAAAACAATGAATAAGGATAAATATATTTCTATTTTCAAAAATAACATTCTAAACCAGAAAGAAATAATTTACGTGTATTATGAAGATGAAGTTAAAGGATTTATCTCTGGAAAGGATAGTTACGGAAAATATGATTGTGAGATAATAGGACTGTATGTAGACCCAAAAAATCAGGGAAAAGGAATAGGGAGACTATTATTTAAAAAAATGCTAAAAGAGTTCATTTCAAGAGGTAAAAGAAGTCTTATAGTTTGGACCCTGGATGGTGCTAATAATAATGATTTTTACCTGAAGATGGGTGGAGTTAAAAAAGAGAATAAAACACTTTGGTATGGTGAGAAATCATATACTGGTGCGGGTTTCAAATTTGACTTAAGCTAACTAAACAAAATAAAACTTCATCATACCTAAAACAACAGTAAAGCTAAAATAGGCAGATTTAACGAAATATTACATCTCTTTTATAAGAAATAAATTAATTCTCATAATTAAACTAATTTATTTCGATTTAAACATTCTATTCGATAACTTTTTGATTTATTTCTGCTTTTAATGCCTCTTTGATTTCATCTGCCATTAATATTATTTCCAAATATTTATCGTTATCTTGAATTTTACGTGCATTTTCTTTAATTCTGTTTATATTTTCAAATGATTTTTTAAATTCATCTGCCTTTTTTGGTTTAAGACGCTTATCTTTATTTGCAAGTAATTTCAATTTTAAAAGTACAAACCAGAATTCTTCGTTTTCATAATATTCCATATTATCAACATATTATTTAGTTTTGAACATTTTTTTCATTCCTAAATTTAATATGGAACTTATTTTATATATATAATACTATTTTATATATTAGTAATAAACTAATGGGATGAAATTAAATTCAAATTAAAATAAAAGTTTAGATAAGAATTCAATTTTGGAATTCTTCGGGAATATAGCTTTCAGCATCTCCAGCTGAACAATTAGGTATAGCGGCTATTAAATTATGTATACGTTCATATGGCACTGATAAAAAGATAACATCAGATTCAAATCCCTGCTGGTGTCTTGCAGTCCAATCCCCCACAGTCATATTTGTATTTCCACTTATTATAGTGTAAACTATTGCTGAATGACATAATGCGCCGATAATTTGCTGTTCTGGTGATCTACCATCCCAGTAAGTATCTAATGTTATAAGACGGCATGCTTGTTCAGCATTAACTAAAAATAATATCATATCAGGACGTATTTCAGCTTTATCTAACGGACATATTACCACCCGATCAGATAAATCAGTTGCTGGAGGTGTTGTTAATACTCTCATTCTCTCAAAAGTAACAATAGAATTTGTAAGCTTCTCACCTTTAGTAAGAAAGTTCTGTAATCCTCTTTTTTTCTTCCCACTGTGAGGCTCGCTAAAACCACAGTATTGACTACCCCCCGGACATGTAGAAACATCTTCATCAATTATGAAGCTTTCTCCTTGAGCTGCAAGTTTCATTGCCTTACAAATTGATGTTTTTTCATATCTGCCGCTTGAAACTTCGTCATTGGTAAAAGAAACAGCCATAGGCTCATAATTTAAATCGAAAGTCTTTTTAAAAATGTCTGCTTGTTCTTTATAGTTCACTAAATAATCCCCCAGTAAATTATTATAATTCTACGTATAATTTGCATCTTTAAACTAATTAATTTATTTATAAAAGCCAAAAAAATAAATAAAAAAAGAAAATTATTTTTCTCTTATAATCCCTTCAGCTGGCAGCTTTTCTTCAGAAGAAATATATTCATAAATAAACGCTGCTAAAACTGCTCCAACAATAGGCCCAATAATGTATATTGGGAAATAATTCCAGAGATTATTCCCTGCTAAAACTAAATCACCTAAATAAGGTCCAAATGTTCTTGCAGGGTTAAGTGAAGCTCCAGAGATATTACCTACAGTGGTAATTACTGCAGCAACAGTAAAACCAATTGAAATTCCTGCAAATCCAGGGACAGCCCTTCTATCAACACCGGCACCCATTATTACCAGCATTAATAAGAATGTACCTATTGTCTCAACTAAAATCGCCTGGAAATAACTTATTCCTTCAAATGGCGCTGTTGCACCAAGGCCACCTACTGTAACTGCATTCATCCCTACGCATGCTGCAAAAAGGAAACTTGCAAGGGATGCCCCAATTAGTTGTGCAACAATATAAGGGATCACTTCATTTCCCGGGAATTTCTTAGTAGCCCAAAGAGCAATAGTAACTGCAGGATTTATGTGACAACCGGATATATGACCTATAGCATAAATTAAAACAATAATAGTCAAACCAAAAGCCATACCTATAGCTAACCAGTCACCAAGGCCACCTAGAACTCCAATTCCTATATTAAATGTATTTGGAGGTGTAGCTCCACCGCTTATCATTAATGTTATTGCGGCAGCGCCTGCACCGATAAATACAAGGAAAAATGTCCCTATAAGTTCTGCTAAAAAACGTTTTTTAAGTGAAATCATGATAAATCCCCTCAACCGCTTTTAAGAGCAGCGTAACATTCGGGACATAAAATTTTAGGGAGTGTTTTTTCCTGCTTTTTGCTTGGGAGCGGATATCCTCCTTCCCATATCTCAACATCTTCACGAATGGCATGATCCATGCAAAGCCCCATACCGCAGACAATACAAATTGCTACAGCTTCTGAATCTTTGCCTTGCTGGGCACATATGTAACATTTCATGTTTTACCTCCATAAAAAAGAATGGAAATTATACTGCCTCTTTCCACTGGCAGTATGAATGTCTGAAATCAACAAGGCATGCTGAAGCACAGTTTTTACATGCTCTAACCGGTGCAGCTGCTGTTTCTTTATGTAAAGCTATAACATTTGTCATTAATGTGGCTGTCACTGGTTCACTGGTTATAAGACATGGATAATCTGCTAATCTCATTAAGGATGAGAATCTTACAGTGATTGCACATCCCGGGTAAGTATATCTTTGTGGATTCATTATAACTTCATTTTGTTCGATTGGATCTAAATTAACTTTAAATCCTGCAACTTTAGGCTCTAATTTTCCACCGCTTCCATTTCTCATTCTTCGCTCTTCATCCAATGATTTCCATCCCCTGTAAATGGTATCCATGAAGTCGCAGTTGTGAAGTTCTGCTGCTGCTGATCTTGTAGGGTTAAGCTGCACGTAGTTATGGAACCTTCTTGTTAGTAGCTCAACTACTGTTGGTGCGTTGAAGCCATCTAACTCCAGTATATATTCAACTGCACATGCTGCAGCTCCTGTAGCAACTGATAGAATTTGATACTCACTTTTGAAGTTTTCCTTTGCGTTATTGAGTGTTGATTCCATTACATCTGTTGTAGCTTCAATTATTGCCATTGTAACATCGTCTTTGCACATGTTATATGTTGATTGAGATATGTGGTGAGATATATCACCAACACAGTATGCAGGAACAGTTACTATGTTTGCATAGTGCACATTATCTTCAACTGCAGCCATAATGGTTTGTTTCATGTCTTTTTTGTATTTTGACATGTATTTTCTTACATCAAACGATTCGTGGCCTAAAGAATCCATCAATTTTGCCTGAGCTTCAACAGGTGTTTCATAGATTGATTTAACCATTTTAATTTCGTTTTTAATTGCTTCTGATATGGTTATTCCGTCTTCTATTTGATTTGCAAAAATTTCACCAATACCATATGAAGTGTTCATTCCCCATGATTTAGCCGCCAAAATTGCCTTTTTATGGTCTTCTGGTATATCAGTCTTTTTTAAGATTTGATTTACTATGTTACTTGTACTTCCGGGGATTAAAGCAAAATCAACAACGCATGTAGGTCCATAAAACCCTGCATATCTCCTTACAGAATCAAGACCTATAATGTCCTCTGATTTTCCTATGGTTTCTATGAATTTGTCCACGCTGTTTTTAAAGCTTTCATCTTCTTCGTACAGTATTTCAAGTATTGCTGGTGTCTGGTAGTGCTCTACAAATGGATCGTCTTCAGGTCTCACTGAATCTGTAAGGCCTGTTAAAGTGTCATAGTGTGTATTAATTGAGTTAACATGAAGGTTTATTACGGCTTCGCTTTGTCCGTCAATGGCCTCCATTTTGTTTGCTACATCAACATACGCCTTTGTATGTTCCATTTTAAATTCATGTCCTCTATATTTTTTTACAGTATTTACATCTGCCTTTTGAGCCGCAAGGGCTTCATTTATCATTTTTTCATATAGTTCTGACATTTTTTCACCATATTATTATTAACTTAAATAATAGATATATTTTTCCACCAAAATCCTACATTTATTACATATAACAAATAATAATAATAATTAGTTCGTGAATATAAAGAGAAATAAATCTTGTTAAAAACAAAACTCCAAACATAAATTAAATTATATCTTTTTTAGTCTAATCTCACGATAATAAGGAGCTAAAATAGGTGAAGAAAGAAACTATTGATTTTTTTAAATTCTAATAATTATATCAAAAATATAGAGCCATGTGGCTAAAAAAATCCAGTTAAACCTCAAAAAAGTAAAATATCAGTTATTTCCGGGCAAAAGACGCGAAAATAGCTATTATACCCAACATTACAGAGATAAAGAAGGCTACCTGTATACTTGTTAAGAGTGCTGGATAATTTTGTGGACTGAATTGAACAGCCCCAACATAAAGCGCAAATATTACTAAAATCAGCCCCATACCAAAAGTTTGGCCTAAAAGTCTCATTGTACTTACGGTTGCGGAAGCTAAACTGAAGTATTTTCTTTCTACAGACCCCATAATAGCGTGTGTGTTTGGTGCTGAAAATATTCCCACTCCAATTCCTAAAATAGCTAATCCTAATAATATAACATATATACTGGTCTGTGCGTTTATTGTTGCAAAAATTAAGAGTCCAATAGTTATGATTCCCATTCCTAATGAAGCTAATTTTCCAGAATCGAACCTATCAGAGAGTCTACCCGCAATTGGAGTCATAATAACCATGAAAACAGTTTGAACTACAATAATTAGTCCAGTTGTGTTAGGATCTAACCCTTTTATAAACTGTAAATATAAACTAAGCAGAAAAGCCACTGCGAATAGGCCCATATAACTTATAAGCGTTGCCAGATTAGAGAATGCAAATTTTCTATTTTCAAAAAACAACTTAACCTCCAAAACAGGATGTTCAACTCTTAATTCCCACATAACAAAAATTATAAGCCCTATAATACCTAGAACAACCATTAAAATTCCAAACATGCGGGTTATATTTGAAAATCCTATTAAAATCAGTGCAAGCATCAAAATATAGAGTAAAGATCCCCAATAGTCCAGTTTTTCACCTTTACATACTGCCCATTCGTTTCCTTTCATTTTCCAAAGTACAAGTGCTGTTACAATTAATCCCAAAGGCACGACTAAATAAAAAATGCTTCTCCAGCCAAAATATTGTGTTAAAAAGCCCCCTAAGACTGGACCCATAACAAGTCCAATATAAACTGCAGTAATATTTATTCCAATTGCTTTACCTCTTTCTTGGGGAGGAAATACTGATGTTACCATGGCAAGTCCTGTTACAAATATCATTGCGCTTCCAATACCCTGAACTACCCTTACTATAATGAGAAATTCAGCTGATGGAGCTATAGCTGCCAGAAAAGAAGCAATAGTGAGAATTATTATACCATACGTGAAAATCTTTTTCATCCCGTAAATATCTGCAATTCTACCAAAAGGAACTGCAAACATCGCGGATGTTAAGAAAAATGAGGTTGTAATCCAGCTTAAAAGGATTGCATTTACTGCCAATTGGCTTGAAATTGTTGGGAGTGCAATATTCAACGACGTGCCCATAAATGGAGTTAAAAATGAAGCTAATGTTGCAATGAGTAAAATTATAGTTTTATTTACATTTTTATCTTTAACCGGCGCTTGAGTTTCCATTTTATTCACTCTCATTACTAAATAAGTCAACGCATAATATAAATATAATGTAACTTTAATAGGTGAACTGGTGACGAAAGTATGATGTTTGATGAGAAAATGCTATCTGCATTGCAAAAACTGGGATTAACACATTACGGTGCAAAAACTTATATTGTTATAACAAGATTTGGGCCAATTGACGCTACAAAAATTGCTGAAGAGGCGAATATACCTAGAACAAAGATTTATGATGTATTAAACAAGCTAGAACAGGATGAATGGGTAAATGTGAAAAAGGGAAGGCCAATGTTATTTACTGCTCGAGACCCAAGAGACATAATCGAAGATCGTAAAAGAGGCCTTTTTACTGAAATCGATTCTCTATCAAATGAAATGTCATTAATGTATGATCAACAGATTAAAAAGGAAATACCCAATGCATGGCTAATTCATGGCAAAAATAACATTACAGAAAAATCACTGGATATGATTTCAAAAGCTCAAAAAAGTGTTATGATGACTGGTGACTTATACTTCCCAGAAGAGGTTGAATCTTTAAAGTCAATTATCCCAAACGCCAAGAAGAAAAATATTAGCTTCCGAATTATAGCAGGAGAGATTATAAAGACCAGTGAAGGCGAAATTGACCTTGTAAAAGCATTTACTGAAGTTCAGCCAGAAATGATAACTTCCGGGAAACCACCAATCAAATATGTAATAGTCGATGAAAAAGAACTATTGATTATGTTCCCAAAAATACATGAAGATATTTTAGATTTAAACAAGGTGGTTGCTTTATGGATTCCTAGCCCGGCAGTAGCTTCTTCCATGGTTGATATGTTCAATATGAGATGGAATGAATACGTAAGAATGCAAACAAATAATAATCAATGAAATTAAAATTATCTTAACATTTTGTTTATTTAAAAAATTAAATAAAAAATATAACGACCATAGGGGTTAAAATAGTCGATATAAACGAAGCAAATGGAAGCATTATATTGACTTTCCATTATTTTCACTTTTAATGTTGATTTTACAAAATTTTTATCATCTTGATTTGGAAAAATTTAATAAAAATAAACAAGTTATTATCACTTATACAAATAGTTAAGATTATAATTCAAACATTAATTTTATTACAATTAATTCGATTTTATTTGGATTTGTAATACTAACTATAACCTTTATATGATATGAATTTAGACTTAATTAAGAGGATAATTAGAATTCAAAACATCTAAAGAGGTCAGTATTACATTTTAGCTCTTAAAATGGGCTTAAGTAATACTGGATATGATAGTTTAAATTCAGATTTATAAAAAAAGTAAAAGGAGAACTTAAAAATGCATATACCCGATGGTTTTATACCTTTATGGCAATGCGGCATATATTACATAATAATGATCATTGCATTGTATTTTTCACTTAATTGGGCTAAAAAGAACCTTGATGAAAAGACAGTACCTTTAATGGCAATCTTAGCTGCCGGTATATTCGCAATAATGTCCCTAAACATTCCAGTAGCATTTGGAACAAGTGGACATATGGTAGGTGGAGCATTAGTAGCTCTGGTATTCTGCGCTCCCGAAGCAGCCGTTATAATATTTACCCTTGTGTTACTTGTACAGGGATTATTCTTTGGAGATGGAGGACTAACCGCTTTAGGAGCTAATGTACTTAATATGGGAATAATAGGCGGTTTTGTAGGACTTTACTCATTTAAAGCTCTAAGAAAAGTAATCGGTAAAGTACCAGCAATAGCAATAGCTTCATGGTTATCAATATTCCTAGCAGCAATAGCAGTTGCAGTGGAAATGTGGCTTGCTGGCGCCTTCCCACTTGTAGCAGGAATAACCGCAATGGGAATATATCACGCGTTTATTGGAATAATTGAAGCTGTATTAACAGTTGTAGTAATTCTAGCTCTTGAAAATGTACGTCCAGACTTATTAGCATGGAACAGGAATAGAAAAGCAGACAATGCAGATTCTGAAAATATAGAGGTGGCTGCCAAATGAGCCCTAAAGATAAAAAACTCGTTTTAGCTGGAGTGGCTGTTTGCATAGTGATAGCTATAATGTCCCCATTTATAGCATCATCAAATCCAGACGGATTTGAAAAATCAGCTGAACAACTTGCAGCAAATCCAGAACCCGAACCAGCTTTTGATTCTCCTTTACCAGATTATACATATGAGCCATTGGGCAAAATAGGTGAAATAGGAGCTTTAGCTTTAGGTGCCATTATAACTTTAGGTTTAGGATATGGAATTGCATTATTACTTAAAAAGAGGAACCCCCAAAAGCCAGAATAATTTCCATTAACTTTTATTTTTTAAACTTTTTAAAGTAGAAAAATAAAAGTATTTTTTATATTTGAGGAGAAAAAAATGAGCGGATTAGGTTCGATTTATAATCTCGAAAAAGAGACTATGAAAGATAGCTTCCTTCATTTAATGGATGGAAGAGTTAAATTAGTTATTTTAATCTTTATTATCGTTTACGCTGTTTATACTACAGAAATCTTAGTTTTAGCAGTGATGGAAATATATCTATTACTTTTGATTTATCTATCCAAAGTCTCATTTAAAGGTGCTATGAAAAGAGTATTGCTTCTATTACCTTTTGGTGGAGCCATAATAATTTTTCAACCATTTGTTCATCCCGGAACAGTTATGTACGTTTTACCTTTCGGCATTAATGTAACATATGAAGGTCTGGCCTTTGGAATGCTTTTATTTTCAAGACTTGTAGTAACCCTCACAGCCATAGTTTTATTATCTTCTATAAGCCCTATGCAGGAAGTTGTACAATCATTTAGAAAATTGGGGATGCCTAAAGAATTTTCTATGCTATTTGGATTAATGGTTCGATTCCTTTTTGTCTTTTTTGATGAACTTCAAAGGATTAGGAACGCTCAAACTTCTAGAAACTTTGATATATTCAATAAAAAAACTGCATACATGTGGAGAATGAAACAAATTGGTTATACTATAATGATGATGTTTTTGAGGTCTTATGAACAGGGAGAAAAGGTTTATGCAAGCATGCTAAGCAGAGGATACTCAGATGACTCTGATATGTACACTACAAAGGATAAAATAGGGCAAAAAGAGTACAAATTCATAATAATAACCTTAGCAGTTGTTATAACTATTGAAATAATGAAATATGCATCATTTATAAATTAATTTTAAATTTTTTATCATTTTAATTGGATAAAAAAAGTCCAATTTAAATTAAAATACTCCAAAAATCACCATTTACATTTTGAACACAACTTTCGTGTTAGAGAGATTTAATAAAAAAATTATATTATAATGTTTAATATAGTCAATTAGACAATATTATATGGTGGTTTAATGTGGAAAAAATATTTATCTTTATTGGGAATTTGTTTTATTTTAGTTATAATTACAGGAATATCAGGGTGTACCAGTTCTAATAATGCAAATCCACAGACAGATATAGTGGTAGATGGTAATCTTAATGGTCAATGGAACAATCCAGAACAGACACAGTGGTTGGTTACTGGAAACATAAAAAGCTTAAGTAATACTGATTATTCTGAAGTAACAGTTAAATTAACAGCATATAACAATCAGAATCAAGTGCTTGGAGAAAGTACTACAACTACAAGCATGAGTAACGGATATGGATCAATTAGTGCAGTTATTCCAGTAACAGGTCAGCCAAATTATACAAATATGACTGTAGTAACCGCTACACAAAGTACAACAAGTGATTCAGACACTTCTAAAACCAAAAAAAGGAGAAAATAACTCCTATTTTAATCTTTAATTTTCTTTAAAGTTTTGGCGATAATAAATCTAAAATAGTTGAAATCAGAGCAAAAACTAGAAACTCAAAATCTATTTGAGGATTTATATTCATTATCAACGTTATTTTGAAATCTATTTTTATCCATAATCTCTATTTTACTCATCATTTCTTTTTCCAGCGAAATAATTCAACCAATTGCCCATACACTCATCATATACTGGACACTCTGGACAACGGGATTTATGGGTATTTTCTTCAGCCATAATTTCTTTTTTATTCCTTATATTCTCCATGAAATCCCTCCAAAATAAGTAAAATTTCCTTAATTTATCATAGCCCCAAAAATAAAAAAAGAAAAATATGAAATGGATTTATTATAATCCTGCTTTGTTAACTATTGTATCTGCAACTTCTTCAGCACTATTAAATGGGAAATCGTCTGCTGTAAGCACTTGTCCAGCATCAGATGCTTTTAATTCAACATCACCAGATTTACAAGTAGTATCTGAGCCATCAGGTAGTGCTGCAAAAAGTTCCTCCGGTGTTTTGATTGGGAAGTTTGCTCCCTGGAGTGCTCCAACTATTTGACTTTTAATATCTTCTTTTACGCTCATTAAATAATCCTCCTATCCTTTTGTAATTTAACTATTGTTAAAATATAAATATATACTAAACCGTCATAAAATTATACAAAGTACAATTTTATACACAAATATGACTAAAAGAGTCAAGAAAGAAACCTTTAATATATTCTAAATGAATAAAATTGTATAATGGAAAATGTCAATAAATTAGAAAATAGAGAAGTAATTGATACTAATGCTAAATTAGATGCTATTCATCAAGATATTAAACGTTTAATGGAAAAATCCAATCAAGAATATCTCGATTTAATGTTAGCTAGCTTAAAAAAGGATATTTTAAATTCAGTTAATGCTTATGTTAAAGATGATATTGAAAATGGACTCTCTAAAAATATGGTAGATCCTTGCAAGATGAGAGAAACTTGTAAAGAGAAATTTACTGAATTTTTAGAAAACAATGCTGAGCTAATAAAGCATGAAAATGTTTCAAAGGAAATTATAGATAATAAAAAAGCTGAATTAAATGAAATAAGAAAAACTGCTCCATTTGATAAATGCGATATCTGTTTTGAAGAAGTTGGCTCAATTTATGATAAGCAATTAAATCTTATAAGTTCTCTACAAATTTATAGTGATAATGAAGAAGATAAAGCCGAAATATCATCTATTCCAGAAGGAATAATGGTTAAAAGTGTGCTTGAACCTATTTCCAATAAACAAAGACTTCAAATTCTTAAATCTATGGCTTTAGAGACCATGACTTTCACTGCACTTTCTGAATTAACCGGACTTCGTGGCGGTAATTTGTTATATCACATTCAAAAATTGCTTGAAAGTGACCTTATAATACAGCGTCATGAACGTGGCGATTATATGATCACTGAAAAAGGATATAATTTACTGATAATGCTCAGCAATTTTAAAAAATATCTGAAATAGAAGTATCTAATTATAACTCTTTTAAATACATTTAATAGAGTAATAAATAGATTTGACTAAAACAACTTTAATTAGATTCAATGATGTTGAATTAACGCTATTCGTACTCCATTTGGATCTTCTAAGAAAGCAAGAGTCCCCACAGTTATTTGAGTTGGTTCCATTGTGATTTTGGCACCTTTAGCTTTTAGTTCTTTCACTGTGGCGTTTAAATCTTCAACATCCATTCCTATGGAATATAGTCCCGGTTCATCTCGAGGGTTCTTAATAATTTCGACCATAGTTTCTCCTTCACCTTTAAGCAATGTAATTGCTCCAACAGACCCTAAATCATATTGGCTATCTATTTCAAATCCCATTACATCAGTATAGAATTTAATTGACTCATCCATATCATTAACAATCATTGTAGTGTATTTAATTTTCATTTTTAACCACCCCTGCTTTCATTCAATTTTTATAAAAGAAAGCTAGTTTTCCATAGCTTATTTAAATTCCTAGCCTTCTATTCTATTTAATAATAAAGAATTTATATAATTAATTTTTTTATAAAATGGGAATACAAAAAATAGCGATAAGTAGCAAAAAATAGCCCATTTAAGCCAAATAAAATAAAAATTATTTAAAAATTATCAATCGAATAGTAAACTGTATTCTTCCTCGGTTATTACCCCTTTACTTTTTAAGAGTTTAGCTAATTTCTCTAGTTTATCAGAATGGACGTTGGTAATTACTTCTTCAGGCTCATTTTCCTTTTCATTTTCTCTTGATCCCTGCATCTCATTTACCATCATCATTCTTCTTCTTGTTCTCCTTCTAGCTCCACCTCTTCCTAAAGGCCCTAAATCTGGCATTATATCACTCCTTCAAGTTTTTAATTTTTAAATGTTTTCATTTTAAAATAGTCACTTATGTATAAATAATTATATGGTTTGAATGTACAATTAAAAATAAATATGAGAAAGTTTAAGGAGTATAAATGTTTTATAAAATAATTTAGTGATAAAATGGATGATAGACAATTTAAAATAATCTTTTTATTTAGTTTGATTATAATTGGGATTTTATTATATGTAATTATAGGCATATTAAGTAAATAATATTCTATTTAAGTAATTAAATGATTTATTGATTTTAAATCGTGAAATATTCATTTATTTAAATTAAAAATATTGCAATCATAACTAATTGAATTAACAAAATAAAAAAAATAATTAAAAGCTAATTTTATGAAAATTATTTCTATATTATTCAGATCCTATAGAAATACATTCCCAAGTTTCAGCTTCTGTATCAATAGTAGCGTATAAATCTTTTTCTACATCAGTGAATAAATCTTCACAGGAAAATTTTAAATCTGCAGCTTTTTTAACAGAATATATTCTACCTCTTGCACTTTTAACAATTATATCGCCTTCTCGGCTTATTCCAATTACTATCTGTTTTATTTCTTTTGCCATAATACACAACTTCCTACTTTTAAAATTAATTTAAGTTAAATAATTCACTGTTTCTTAAGTATTTTCAATATATTTAACACAATATATATTATAATTTAAGAATTTTAATAGTTAACTATCTTTGAATTTATGGCTTAAAATAATTAAATTCTAAATCATAAAGATTATTAGAAAATAAAATTAATCAACTATAATCAAACTTTGAGAGTAATTAATATGGAATTTCAAGATTATATGCTCGAATATAAAAAACAGCTGGAAAAAGGTCACATAATAAAGGCATATGAAGGATTAATGAACTATATAATGAGTCTAAGAGTGCATTTTAAAAATAAATATCCGAAATATTCTGTTTCAGGCATTTATTATGGATATATGGATATGACATATTTTTCCTTTACACCAGAATCATTAAAACGCCTGAAATTGAAAATAGCAATAGTTTTTATTCATAAAACATTCAGATTTGAAGTCTGGTTAGCTGGATCTAATAAAAAAGTTCAAAATGAGTACTGGAATTTGTTTAAAGAAAGCGATTTTGATAAATACTACGTTCCATCAAATATAAAAGGTATTGATTCTATTTTAGAGCATGTTTTGGTTGAAAATCCAGATTTTAGTGATTTGAACACATTAACAGAAAATATGGAGACAGATATACTGAAGTTTATTGATGATGTCGATAAATTCTTATCCAAATATTAAATTCTTACAATTTCTTAAAAATAACAATACCAATCAAAGAATATAGATTTTTGCAAATGTGGCTAAAAATAGTCAGTTAATTATGAAATAACTTTATATTAGAATCATTCAAATAAAAAATAAATTAAAAAATGAAGATTTAAAAAAAGATAATTATTGTCCACTATTATCCAGTAACCAATCTTCATGAAGCCTTTTACTTGTATTATATCTTGCCATATCTAATCCTTTTTGTAATTCAAAGCTTGCACTTAGATGATCAGCCATTAGTTCCATTATTAAATCTTTATCATCATTTTCTTCAGAAGAGGTATACCCAATAATAGCAAATAATGAGTTTAGCCATTCTTTATATTCTTTTGTAGTTTCAAGTTCTTTTATTAAGTCTTTATCCATGCGTTTTATCCCTTTTTCTTGATTTTCATTGCTCATTTTCGATTCTCCATTGTTTAAAGTAATTTAATTATCATCAATTGCCATATTGATAAATTAACCATACTGCAAAATTCATTAATATACTTTAATTTAAAATTCATCATAATTTTGAACCTAATTTATCCAAAAGATATTTAAATTGTTCTAATTCACTATCAGAAAAAATTGAATTAATTTTATCATTATTTTCAGATATTATTGTTGATGTTTCTTCATACAAATCCTTTCCTTTTGGAGTTAAATATATTAAAAATTCTCTTTTGTCATAATAAGACTTATTTTTCTCAATAAAACCTTTATTCTCCAGTATATTTAAAATTCTTGTAATTACAGCCCTATCTTTATTTGATACATCAGCAAGCTTTTTTTGATTATTTCCCTCATTTTGATATATTCTACTTAAAATAATCCATTGATCCAATGAAATATCATGATTTTTAAGGGATTTTTGGTATTTATCTTTAATCAAGTACCTTAATTTAAAAAATACCCATATAATATCATTTTCATCAAAAATATAAACCATATAATGACCTTTATTTTTAAATTTTGTTTTAATATAATTGATATATCAACTATTTTAAAAAATAGACATATAAAGTTTTATATAAAAATCCAAGATTTTCTTTTATTTTTTTATGAAAATATTCAAAAATGATTCAAAAAATTTTTAAGTTAAATTCTGTAATACCACATATATGAGTGATTTATTCGAAAAATGACCTTTTCAACTACACTCAACGAAATTTCAAGAAATTTAAACATAAACTAACATTTAGGTGATAAACATGGATACAAAAACAACAAAATCGACAATAGTACAGGGTGACAGGCATGCTTGAAATGTTCAATGCAAAATCAGTTGCAGTAATAGGTGCCTCACAAACAAAGGGTAAAATTGGATATGACTTGATGAAGTCTCTTTTAAATTATTATAAAGGTAAAATTGTTCCAATTAATCCTAAAGGCGGAGAAGTACTTGGAATTCCTGCATATACTTCTATAAAAGAATATGGATATGTAGATCTTGCATTAATAGTCATACCTGCATATTTAATTCCAGCAACGGTTGAAGAATGCGGGGAAATTGGAATAAAAAACATTGTTGTAATTTCTGCTGGATTTAAAGAAGTAGATGAAGAAGGAATAAGATTAGAAAATCAATTAGTAGAAATATGCAAAGAATATGGCATAAAACTTGTAGGTCCTAATTGTTTGGGCATAATGGATACTTACAACAATATGAATGCCTCTTTTTCATCTGATATTGCCCACAAAGGTAAAATATCATTCATGACCCAATCTGGAGCTATTATGGCTGCTATTCTTGATTACGCAGATAAGAAAAATATAGGATTTTCAAGAATTGTAAGTCTTGGAAATAAAGCAGTGATTAATGAAAAGCACTGCATGAAGGACTTCATGGAAGATGAAAATACAGAAGTTATAACTGCGTACCTTGAAGGTATTGTTGACGGACCTGGATTTATAGAGGCCTGTAGAAAAGCTTCAAAGAAAAAACCTGTTCTTGTTATAAAATCTGGGACAACATCTAAAGGATCTGAAGCAGTTTCATCTCACACAGGTACAATTGCTGGTTCTGATTCTGCATACGAAGCAGCATTCTCACAATGTGGAATAATACGTGTAAATTCCCTTGATGAAATGATGGACTACAGTACTGCCTTTGCATTATCCCCACTTCCAAAAGGAAACAG
The DNA here is from genome assembly GCA_023434825.1 of Methanobacteriota archaeon. Lineage (GTDB taxonomy): Archaea > Methanobacteriota > Methanobacteria > Methanobacteriales > Methanobacteriaceae > Methanobacterium_D. Next base: position 17,439 of record JAEYSH010000029.1, read on the forward strand.
AATAGCCATAATTACAAATGCGGGTGGTCCTGCAATTATGACCACAGATGTTGCTGTTAAAAACAATCTTCAAATTGCCGAACTTTCATGCGAAACCAGAGAAAAGCTAAAAGAAGGATTACCCGACACTGCAAGTGTTAAAAATCCTGTTGATGTATTGGGTGATGCCAGTCCTGAAAGATACGCATTTGCTCTTGAAACTGTTTTAGAAGATCCTAATGTAGATGGAGTTATTTATTTAGTGACACCTCAATCAGTCACTGATGCTGAAGGAATAGCTAATGTGGCCATTGAACACGCAAAGAAATCTGAAAAACCAATTCTATGCAGTTTCTTTGGAGGAACAAGCTTTGAAGGTGCTGAAAAGCTTCTTGCAGATAAACAGGTTCCCAATTATCTCTATCCAAAAAGAGCAGTTAAAAGTATGAAAAAACTCTATGACTATACTCTCATTAAAGAACAAGAATATCCTAAACCTCCTGAATTTGATGTTGACAAGGCAGTTGTTCGTAATATAATTGAGGAGGCAAAAGAAAAGGGAATATGTACTCTTGGCCTCGAATCATTTGATATACTAAAAGCATATGGAATTCCAACAGTAGGCACTGCAATTACCAAAACTCTTGAAGATACAGTAAAAGATGCCCAAAAAATTGGATATCCTCTAGTTATGAAAATAGTCTCTCCACAAATTTCACATAAATCTGATGTTGGCGGAATTAAACTTAACCTCAATAACAAGGAAGACGTTAAAGCTGCTTATGAAGATATGATGGAAAATATACCTAAAAAAGAACCAAATGCAACTTTAGAAGGATTTCAACTACAGAAAATGCTATCTGGCGGTAAAGAAGTAATTATTGGTATGGTTCAAGATCCTACATTCGGTTCAATGCTTATGTTCGGACTTGGAGGTATATACGTGGAAGTTCTAAAAGATGTTAAATTCCAGATTGCACCAGTAAATGAAAAAGAAGCAAAAAATATGATAAGTGGAATCAAAACTCATGAGCTTCTTGAAGGGACCAGAGGAGATAAAGCAAAAGATATTGATTCAATAACTGATATAATCTTAAGAATTTCTCAGCTTGTTAAAGACTTCCCTGAAATCAATGAATTTGAAATCAATCCATTAATGGTTTTTGATGAAGGAGAAGGTGCGCTAGCTGTTGATATGAGATTAATGCTCAAAGAAGGAGATTTCGATAATATATTACAACCTTCAGAAAGAGCAATGAGTTTAAAATCAACATATTAATTGCTTTTAAAGCAAACTTTATATGGAAATATAGATAAGAAGGTTAATCCTTCTTTAATTATATTTTAAGTCTTAATATTCGCTATTTTTGCTTTTAAATTAAAATTATATATATTTAAAAAGAAAATAGAAATAATTTCAAAATTCTAATTAAAGATATTATTTACCAGGTAAAATATGTCCAGTACATTCTCACTTTCAAAAAACAGCACAAATGATGAAATTAAAGAAACAGCATTTCAACTTCTAAAAAAAATACGCAATGTTGCTCTGGCTACTATTAATAAAAATAAGCCTTCTGTAAGGATTGTAGTTATAGCATACATCAAAGATGACACCATTTACTTTATGACCGCTCACGGGAAACCCATGTATCGCCAATTAAAGAAAAATCCATATATTTCAATAGTTGGTAAAGCAGAAGAAGATATTACAGTTAGAGTTGAGGGAAAAGTTAAATTCATGGAAGATAAGCAATTTCTTTTAGATTTAATTAAAGGCCATGAAGGAATGTATGCTGAGAAAACAGACATTCTTGAAATGTTTTACATGGAATCTGGAAATGGAGAAATATTTGACCTCACAAAAAGGGCTCCAAGAAGATTATTTTTTACATTTGGTGATTCAAAACCAAAAAAGCAAGGTTATTATGTAACAGATGAATGCAATAACTGTGGAATTTGCTTAGATACCTGCGTAACTGGAGCTTTAAGTAAACGCGACACTTTTGTTATCGATTCTTATCGCTGCTTGAGTTGTGGAAGATGCGCTCAAAAATGCCCTAAAAAAGCAATAAAATTTAAAGAATAGTAATTATTTTAGTTAATATGAACGCAAAAATATTCCCCATCTATCATCTTTAAAAATAACTATCCATACATTCTCATTATCAGAAATTACTGTTCCATCTTCCATTTCACGTGTATACCTAACCTTAAAATGAACTTTATTTTCTGATACAAGAATTACTTCTCTTTTTTGAGTTACCGTTTTACACCATCCAACCTCCTTTAAATCATCAAAAAATGTTTCTGGTAACTGTCCTCTTGTTTTCCACTCCATTATTTCATTTCCACTTAAAATATAATGTGGAAAATGAAGAAAATCATCCATTCCATCTAAATTTTCGGCGTTAAATTGCTCACCAAAACCATCAAGGCATTTAATTGCGCCTGTGATTAACTCTTCATTAGATTCGTTGCCTCTGTCCGGTTTAAATATCTTATCATAGTTTTTCAAAATTTATACTCCTTAATGTGCTTTTTTATTATCTAATAATAAAATTATTTTATAATTAATTTAAATTTAAATCGCTATTATCTCAATAAAATAATATTTATAGAACAACCATTAGTGCCTATTATTTTAATTTTAGACGTTTAAAAATTATAAGAGTTATTACTACCAAATAGAATGTTTTATATGCTTTTTTATTATAATTTAAATTAAATAACATTTTCATACTGCTTTATATAAAGTTCTTATTGTGAAAATAATATTATAACTTATAAGTTATAATTATTCAGAATATAATAGGTGAAAAATATGAATAAAAAGAGTTTAGCATTAATTATTGTTTTAATAGCAATAGCTGGAATTTATGGAATATTTTATGCTGCAGTTACAACTGTTTTAATGCCTCAGGACTTAAACAATTATAAAAATGAGTTAAATTCAATGCCTCAAGATTCTATAAAGAATGCAGACATTGTCGAAATGGAAAATGCAGCAGCAGCTATGGAAAGTAGCTCTGGATTGAAATATATGTCTCAAAGTCAAAGAACCAGTATAGCCAACGATATGAAAAATAGCAATGCTTTACCTTCAGATGTATTAAACTCAGATTGGAATGCTTATAGTAATTTTAACAGTTATAAAGCTCTAGCCTACTCTATGGTATTTAAAGGAGAACTTTCTAACAAAATAAAGGATCTCTCAAATAATTACAAAGAAATTTCAGATATTTCTATGAATATGACATCTCAAACACAAAAAGCAGCTGAAGATCTTGAAAAAGGAGATAATAAAGCATATACTAGTGACTTAAGAAAAACAGCCGATTTTATGAAACAATATAATGCTAAAATTGAAGTATTAAGAACTAATCTTCAAAGTATTGTAAATGAACTAAGCAAGTAAAAAAAGCACGATTTACATATCTATTTTTTTTAATTTTTTAATTTCTTTTTTAAATAAGCTTTTTTATGTAAACTTTTTTAGATAATCTACATAATTAAAAATATGAATAAATGGACTACAAATAACTGCACTATTTATCAAATATTAAAAGGTAGGAGTAATTCATTCTTATTGAATCAAGATAATCAGTTTATTCTTATTGATACTGGCAGGAAGAACCTTGAAAAAGAACTTTTTGAAAAAGTTGATGAAATTTTAGGTAAAAATAAATTATCCTACCTAATATTGACCCATGCCCATTTTGACCATGTTGAAAATGCTAAACGCTTGAAAGAAAAATACAACTGTAAAATAATTGCACATCAAAGCGAAGCAGAGCATTTAAAAGAGGGGAACAATCCATTACCCCGTGGAACTAATATAATCACTAAATTTATGATCAATATGCTGGGAAAACGGGCACAATCAAGATATAAATACGATCCTTTTGATCCAGATATTTTGGTAGATAAAATATATGACTTAAGCTCTTTAGGTTTTAATGGACATATCATTCATACTCCTGGACATTCTAAAGGAGGTTTAAGCATTATTATCGATGATCAAATTGCGATTGCAGGCGATACTATCTTTGGTGTTTTTCCCAATTCTGCTTATCCTCCTTTTGCTGACAATACAGAAATTATGATAGAAAGCTGGGAAAAACTAATTGAAACTCAATGCAAATTATTTTTACCAGGACATGGTAAATCAATCAGCTTACAATTACTCCAAAATGAATATAAAAAATATAAAATCAAATTAAGGTAATAAAATGTCATTTAATCCCATTTACTCCCTTTTAAATACAATAAACCTTCTTTTGGGAAGGAAAATTCATCTCCCTAAAAATAAAATAGGTAAGACCGTGATTACTGAAAACATGCAGGAATTTTCAATTTTTAGAGAAATAACTATTGATAAAAAAACAGAGAATCCTACAGTATTTCGTGTAAAATTCCTTCTTTCAGGTATGAAACCAAAAAATAACATACGCTTTTCATGGATTCCCGTGCCATTTTTTATTGGACTTCCAGGATTTCAAGCGAAAGTATGGACATTGAATTATAAAAATAACTATTTTCAGGGAATTTACCAGTGGGAAAATCAAGAATACACAGAAAAATATTCCAAATCATTTGCTTACAAGTTCATGAGCCGAAGATCAGTTCCAGGAACAGTATCCTTTGAAATAATTCCAAATACTACTTTGAAAGAATATTTAAATTCAATGAATTAAATTATTAAAAAAAAGAATTAAACATAATGAATATAATATTATTCAGTGAAATTATGAAATTTCAAAGGGGAAGTATATTTAAACCAGAAAAGGAATATTACAAGGCCGCGGGAATTATATTGCTTATTGGAGTTATTCAATTTCTTCTAGCTGTTAACCTTGCAGAAGCAAAATTTCCAGGCTACAATATAGGGGCAAATACTTTAAGCCATCTTGGAGGTTCAATACCTACTGTAGAACCATCAGCAACTATTTTTAATCTAAGTATAATCTTAATGGGGATTTTAAGTATAGCTGCAGTCTATTTAATTCTTAAAAGTGGCGGTTGCCGTCTTTTCTCATCATGCCTTCTAATTTCTGCAATATGTGCTGTAGGGGTCGGATTATTCCCAGAGTACACTGGAAGTATCCATGTATCATTTGCATTATTAACATTTCTCTTTGGTAGTTTAGCTGTTATTTTCAGTTATCGGTTAGGTATTAACATTCCAATGGTTATAGTATCAATGATATTGGGCCTAATATCTCTTTTAATACTCCTTTCCATATTAATTTTAGGTGGAGGTGCAACAAATCCATTAGTAGCCTATCTTGGCATTGGAGGAACTGAAAGATTTATCGCTTATCCTTCCTTATTTTATTTGATTGCATTGGGAGGTTATCTCACCAGTAGAGGAAAAGATTGGGTTCGAATAAGGTTTACTGATGGATACTGGTAAATATAAGAGGTTTTAAATGGTTGATAAAAAAGATGAAAAAGAATCATCCAAATTAGATAAATTCTTTTCCAAACCCCGTGCTATTGGAAGAATAATTTTCGGCTTCATTGCCTTTTTATTATGGTTTATTCTGGGGGTTCCTCCCCAATTAATTTATTCATCAGGTATTCAGACTTTTATTGGAACTTTTACATTTTTTACAAGAAATCCCATCATATTTCTACTTGTAGCCATTTTAAATGTATTAATGGGTGTTGTTTCATATTATTTACTTGGAATTTTATGGTATTCTGCATTCCATCTTCTATGGTCAATAAGGTGGTTCTACGGATACAATAAATACAGGGATTAAAAAATAAACCTTAAAATTAAATTTTTATTCCTCAATTACCGTATTTAGAACTTTTGTTCTCCTTCCCTTTTTGTAACGGAAATTACATTTATTACCCCCTTCAGCAAGAGTTTCGGTTCTATGTAAACCTGCATTTGCTGTTTTGCTCATTATTCTGTCCATAGCACATAAATAAGGCGTGAATTCATCGGCATCAAATTTATGAAATAATTTCTTTATACCACACTCTGTAAAATCAATGCCAAAATCAAAATCATTATTTCCATGGATAAAAGAATAAACCCAATCTTCAGAGTATTTTCTCTCTAGAGATTTATCAGCGCCCATCTTCATATAAGGAATATATTTAGGATTTGTAGCTAAATCAGCAGGTTCTGGATGGATTTTGAATAATTCTTCACTTGCTTTATACACAATTTTACCAGTATCATCTAATTTTTTACCGTGATTTTTTAAAACCAAATAAACTGCAAGATCCATTGCTGAAGCAACTAAGTCTAAAGTTAGAGGATTGCCATCGCCGCCAATATAAGGAATTTGTTCATATATAGATTTAAATTCATTTTTTATTTCATATGCTACCCTATCTGCAAATTCTTTTCCGTATTTCTGGCTTATTAACTTCTTAATAATCTCATTAAATTCTTCAAATTGTGCAAAAAATTCTGACTTCCTGGGAAAGTAATAGTTTTTCTCCATATCCTCCATAGAAAACCCCCTTCTATTTCTAAGATATTTTTATAAAATATTTTTGTAAATATATTGATCAAAATATCATAAATTATATGCCTTCTTTTAAAAAAATGAGATTATAAAAAAAATACGCTGAAAAGGTTCAATGTTGATTCCAAAATTAAAATAGAATAATATTAATAGCATATGAATATAATTTAAAATCAGGAGGTATTATATGGTAGGAGAACTTCCAATAGATGGCGAATGTTCCGTTTGCGGTGGAAAATTAGGAATTATCAATGAAGAAACAGAAAAAAATAAAAGTACGCCTAATAGGCCTCAAATGTATCTTGAAACTTATAAAATTACAAAATGTCTTGAGTGCGGACATATAGAACAAAAAGAGTTATTAAGCAGCGTGAAATTGAATTAAATGTTTATTTCTTTTATTTTAAAATAAAAATGAATTTTTGGTGCAACTATGATTAAAAATATTAAAAAAATATCTTCTTCAACTATAATTCCACTTATTATAATCTTAACCTTACTTTCAATTGGAATTTTAACTCCAATCCTAACCATGGTAATATTTGGGGCCATTATTGCCTACTATGTCCGTTATATATCTAAAAAAATCAATCCTCCAATTAAAAGCGACACTTTAGCTGTATTTTTAGGCATAATCATTTTAGCAATTCCAGTTGTTTTATTATTATATTTCACTTTCAGCCAATTTTTAAGTATCGCGGGATCTTTCTTTGGTTCACTGCAACAGGCAGCTACAGGTAACGCTACAATGGATATGACTCAAATAAATCAGGCTGTACAAAATATCGGTCTTCCAGCAGATATTTCACAAAGCCTTGCTGATACCATAAAAACCGGCATTACACAGTTTATTTCTTATGTTGCCCATTCAGCAATTACACTTGTAAGTTCAATTCCAGGATTAGCTGCTCAAATGCTTATATTAATCTTTTCAGTCTTCTATTTTGCTCGAGATGGGCATAAAGTAGTTCAATATATTAAAGATGTCGTTCCAGACAAAGATAAAGATTTTTACGAAAAAATCTTTGATAGTGCGGATGATGTTTTAAAAAGTATCATTGTAGGTAATGTAATTCCTGCTGCAATTCTTGGTGTGCTTTCAGTGATCCTCTATTTCGTATTAGGATACCCATATGCGATTCTATTAGGAATTATAAGTGGTATAGCCATGTTTATACCTATAATTGGCCCATGGATAGTTTATGGAGCTATCGGAATTTTCAGCATACTCATAGGAAACACATTCCAGGGAATTATGGTTATTTTATTTGGCTGGATTATCGAAACTGCAACAGACTTTTATATTAGACCCCGAATTGCAGTTCAATATTCTGAAATCCATCCACTGGTCTTCCTTTTAGGTTTCATTTACGGGGCAGTAACAATGGGAGTTCCAGGACTATTTATTGGGCCTTTAATACTTGGAATAACCTATGCAGCTTATAGAGTTTACAGAGATGAAAAGCTGAAGAAAATAGAATCAGAAAACTTATAGAGCGGTTGATTAATGATAAATGAGAGAATTAAAGAGCTTAAATGTGCTTTAAAGGATAGAAACTGTATTCTTGAACTGCATTCAAATGTCATGGAAATCACTTTTCAAGATGAAGAGGATGCTGATTGGTTTGAGGATATTTTTGAAATGTTTCAAAGAGAATCTGCTGCATGTTGCTTAATGCCAATACGGCCAAAAAATGGGCCTCAAAAGTTCATTTTTAATATTAAGGACATGAATAAGTTCATAGAGCTAATTAATGAAAATAAATAATTACTAATAGGGGTTTCGTATGTCTAATTTAACCAGTAGTAAATGGAATAAGCTTAGATGGTCTTTAATTGTAATCTTTCTAATTGTTAATATTCTTTTTATTTTTACTTATAAAAACCCTAATTTACTGGCAATAGATTCTTTCCTGGTAACAGCCCTTTTATTTATTCTTGCAATGTTACATGGGACAGAAAGATATGGTAAAAAAAATATTATAATCTTTTTTCTGATTACATGGGTCGTAAGCTTTTCTCTTGAAAATTTAAGCATAGCTACCGGTTTCCCATTCGGATTTTATCATTATTCTCCTTCTTTGGGCATGCTAACAGTTCCACTTATAATTATATTTGCCTATTTTGCAATAGGATACTTATCATGGATGTTATCACATGTATTAACCTTACAATACGGCAAAAAGCTTGAAGGAAAACAAATATTCATTGTGCCATTTATAGCGGCATTTATAATGGTAATGTGGGATTTAACTGTTGACCCTATTTCATCAACTTTACAGGGCCTTTGGGTATGGACTTATCCTGGAACTTACTTTGGAGTTCCTATTTCTAACTTCTTCGGATGGTTTCTGGTAGTATACTTATTCTTCCAGATATTTGCACTTTATATTTCTAAATATGACATAATAACACCTGAAAAAACTTTAAAAATCCTTAATAAACCTTACTGGATTGAAGCTACTGCCATATACGGCATTACAGCTTTAGGAACAATATTATCTTTATTTTACCAGTATAATGAGATTACTCTAAATATGGCTTTAATTACTGTATTTACAATGATATTTGTAACCATACTGGCCCTAATAAATATCTGGAATAATGAAAAATTAAAATAAAGGATTATTTGGCTTTTTATCGAGATTTATATTTTTTATCAAATCTTCTAACTGATTTAGCAATGTAAGGTTCACATTTATCCAGTTCTGTTAAAAGGCACATTCTAATGTTTTCAGATTCAATTTTTTCCTTTTGATCCAGCTTTTTATTGATATTAGCGAAAACTTCATCGATTATGTCCTTCTTTTCTTCTACACTGTATCCTGCATCAATAGTTGCTTTCTGGAGAGAACCCTTAATCTTATTTGGGTTAAATGTTTCAATTTGACCTTTTCTTTTAATTACTTTAGTCACAAAACCACCATATAATTATTGTTTTATTGTTTATTAATATTATCCCGCGGTGATTAGTCACTATGTATGAGATCTTCTTGAAAGCCTGTTATTTAATGACAATACCGCCCCCAATAAAGGAACCAATATATTATTTGCAGCTTTGACTTTGTAAGTAAATCCTATACCTTCAAGTTCATTAGAAACATTATTTAATAATTCAGGAATTTCCAATTTTTGCGGACATGCTCTTACACATTTACCACAACCATTACAAAGACCGGCATATGATTTTTCAACTCCTGTTAATCCCCCAAAACGTTGTAAATACATAAAAGATGTTCCTCTTTGTTTAAACATGTATTTATGGTTGTATATGCTGAAACATTCAGGAATGTCAACGCCGCGAGGACAGGGCATACAATAACCGCATGTAGTGCAGTCAATTTTCATAAGACTTTTGTAAACTTCTTTAACGTCTTCGTAAAGTTTTAATTCAGTTACAGTTAATGAATTAGGTAGAGTCTCTTCTGCGACCTTGATATTTTCTTTAACCTGACTTAATTCACCCATTCCTGAAACTACGCAGGTAACTTCTTCATGATTTAAAACCCATCTTAAAGCCCAATCGGCTGCGCTTCTTTTTGCATCTGCACTATCCCATATTTTTTGTGCATCTTCAGGAATCTCACCTGCAAGAATTCCGCCTTTTAATGGTTCCATAATAAAAACTGCAACTCCATTAGAATAAGCATATTTAACACCATCAGTTCCAGCTTGATTTTGAGTATCTAAATAATTATACTGGATTAAACATGCGTCCCAGTCAAAAGCATCGACAATTTCTTTAAAATTTTCTCCATTATCATGAAAAGAAAATCCAATATTTTTTATTTTTCCTTTTTCTTTAGCATCTTCTAAAAATTCCAAAACGCCTATTTCTTTAAGTCTTTCAAAATTTCCTTTTGCGAGGCTGTGGATTAAATAATAATCAATATAATCTGTTTGAAGCTTATCGAGTTGAATATTCAAGTATTTTTCCATATCTTCGTGTTTATTAATTACCCAGGATGGCATTTTAGTACAGAGCTTAACTTTTTCCCTATATCCATCTTTAAGGATTTCTCCTAAAAATGATTCGCTTGATCCGCCATGATATGGAAATGCTGTGTCAATAAAGTTCACTCCATTATCTATTGCAAAATATATTTGCTCTTTTGCACTTTCTTTATCAATTCTACCCGTTTTTGTAGGAAAACGCATTGCTCCAAACCCAAGTGCTGAAATTTCATCTCCATTTTTTTCTATTTTTCTATATTGCATTTCATTACCTCATTAGATTGACCTGTCAGTCGAATAATTAGCTAAAAATTATTTATCTGGATATACCATCCCAGAACAATTCAAATGAAAGTTCTATATTCTCTTCATTCATTTTTTCAGGATATTTTTCAAAATGCATGACTGTATTAAATATATTGCCCCAAAAATAATCTATTAAAAGCTCATCGTATACATTTTTAATTTCCTGCTCCATAAATCCTTTTCTATAAACTTCTAAGAGTGCCACGAACTTATTTTCAATTCTCTCTTTAGTAAATGCAGTGATATACGGCGAACAGTGAAATGTTAATATAAAATTGAATTTATAGGGATTTTTTATGCCAAAACATACAAATTTTAGCCATAAAGACCTTACATTTTCCTTAAATGTTTTTTTAGAATCATAGTCGCCGTCTACTTCTTCCAGTATGCTTTCTTTGGTGTGGATGTAAAGACTATCGATAAGTTCTTCTTTGGTCTTGAAATAGTGAAAAAGTGTTCCTGTAGCTACTCCTGCATTTTTAGCAATTTCTGCAGTGGATGTTCCATGAAATCCCCTTTCTACAAATAGTTTAAGGGATGTATCCAGTATTTTTTGTTCTTTTTCTTTCAATATATTAACGTCCTGAAAATTTTAAATAATCTATAGACTGATTAGTCAATTTAATATTTAAAACTTTTCATAAAAAATAAAAATTATAGAGATAAATGAATAACTCAAATCGACTTATTTTATTTAATTTTTAGGTAAATATCGTGTAAATAAAGTTTAAAATGGTTTATTACTTCCACACTTAAAAGATCAAATTATCTATTATTCAATTTTTGAATTTGGGTAAAAATTTGGCATATATATTTAATAGGCTGTGGACACATATATTAATAAGTGTAAAAAAGTATGAACACTTAATTTGATCAATTTAATGTTATCATCATTTAAGTTATTAAAGCCATAGGAGTGAAAAAGTGCGTAATTTAGAAAAATTGACTTCTTTTAAGGAGTATATTCCCTTAAAAAGAAAATCAGGAGATAAAAATGTGGGACTATTAATAGATGGACCCAATATGCTCCGAAATGAATTCCATCTGGATTTAGAGATAATAAAAGAAATAGTAAATGAAACAGGTAAATTAAAAGTAGCTAAAGTCCTAATGAACCAATATGCTTCAGATAAATTAATTGAAGCTGTAGTAAACCAGGGATTTTCCCCAATAATAGTTGCAGGCGATGTAGATGTTCAGCTGGCTGTAGAAGCCTTTGAAATGATTTATAATCCTAATATTGATGTTGTTGCATTGATGACACGTAATGCAGATTTTTTACCTTTAATTAACATCGCTAAAGAAAATGGAAAAGAAACACTGGTTATAGGTGCAGAACCTGGCTTTAGTATTGCCTTAAAGAACTCTGCTGATAGTGCAATAGTTTTAAATACCGATGCCAATCCAGGACCCGCGTAAAATCAAAATTACTTTTTAATTTTCTAATTCTTATTTCTTACTTATTTTAAATATTTAACATAAAGAGAAAAATTTATTATTCAAGTAGTTTTAAATCTCAATAAATTCTATTTTTCAATGGTGCAAAAATGTTTGAAATGGACAGTACTCTATTTAAAAATCACAGAACAAGTGTTATTGTCGCCTGGAGTTTGAGAATATTCCTTATATTGTTTGGAATTTATGAAATATTTGCTGGTTTTCCTGTTTACGGCATAATGATCCTTATTGCAGTTTTTATCATTCTTCTCCCATCAATTTCAACCCGCAGACATATTTTCGTTCCTCTGGAACTGGAAATTCTTTTTCTTCTAATAGTAACCCTTGAATATGTGATAGCTAATTCTCTGGGTTTTTATGGAAGATTTGAATATTATGATAAGTTTCAACACACACTTGTTCCTACAATAACCTCATTTATTGGAATGCTTCTTATTTACATTGGTTACAGGTTTGGTAAATTCAAAGCCAGCTATCTCATTTCATGGGGACTAATAGTATTAGTTACAATTGGGCTTGGAGGAATAATTGAAGTATCTGAATATGCCTATGACCAATTTATAGGTCCTGCTACAAACTTTTATATTTCACAGGGCGTTTTAACCCAGGGATCTCCCATATTAGACCCATTTACAGATACAATGACTGATCTAATTTTAGATATAATTGGCGCGCTTATAGGTGCAACATTCGGTCTTTGGTTGTTAATTAGACATGAAAAACAAGGCGGTCCCTCACTTTTAGATGATGAAATTGATTACTGGACTAAAAACAATAATAACAACAAAAAATAACATAAATCTTTAATTTTCTTAACTTAATTTTTTAAATTTTATTTTCTTATCTTTTTATAGATTATTTTATAAACTCAAAAATTTAGAAGTATCTTTTTTTTATAAATAATGTATATATCTATAAATTAACAATATATTACTAACTTTTATTTAGTGGAGGAGGATATAAATGAAAGAAACTGTTGTAGAAGTAAAAAGTCAGGTTTTAACAACAATTGCAACATTAATGACAACTGCTTTTGGTTTGATAGCTGCATTAGCATGGAATGAAGCAATAAAAGCAATTATATTGCAACTTTTTCCAAAAGGTGATGGAATAACTGGATTAGTTATTTATGCAGTTTTAATAACCATAATTGCAGTAGTTGCAACAGTAATTATTGGTAGAGCAATAGCTAAACCTGCAGTACAGGAAGTCAGGATTGTAGAATAAATTCTTATTTTTACATTTTTATATTTTTATACTGCTCATAACTGAGCTAATATTATTATTTATTTTAAAAAATATATTATTTTCGAATTGTGAAATTAACTACCTAAATCCAATCATTCAGTAGTTTTCAGATGCTCTTGCATAAATGTATAATAATTTTAAATTAATACTTTAAATAACACAAGTTAAGAGTATGATGCAATATAAACATTCTCTAAGCTTGTATTGGAAGTGCTAATATGGAAATAGAGTTTAAAAATATAGAAGAAACACAAGTAGCTTATGTACCTGCTATTGGGTCTTATGAACAGCTCCCTGAACTTTTCGGAGAAGTTGTAGGTTACGTTATGAAAGAAGAATTACAAATTACCGAGCCACCGTATGGAATTTATTTTAATAATCCTATGGAAGTACCTCAAGAAGAACTTGAGTTTGAAATTGGAATTTCTTTTATTGGAGAAGCAAGCGGAGAATGTAGAGTAAAAGTTAAAAAAGTTCCAGCACATCAAGTAGTATCCTCTGTTTATAAAGGGCCCTATGGAGAAGCAGCACAGGTTTATCAAGCAGTAGTAGAATATGCTATGGAAAAGGGTTATGAAATCATGGGTGGAGTTAAAGAAATTTATTTCAACAATCCCATGGAAGTCAGCGAAGATGAATTATTAACTGAAGTTAGATTTGAAGTTCAAAAGAAAGATTAAAATTCAAAATTGGATTTTATTTTTTTTATTTTAATTAAAAAATAAAAAATTAAAGTACTGAAGCTATTGCCAGTACCGGAAGCATGGTCATGAGCGTCAGATGCGGAGCGTAAGCTGGCGCAGTCTGGAAATTATATTTAAGCATATGCCATGTTTGTGTAAATGCAGTGAGGAATGCCAGAATCTGGAAAAGTGCTGCTGCATATAAAATCCATGTATTTGCGAAAATAATGCTTACAAGCGTTGATATAAGCGCGAAAATTATCATGGCAAAGTTTGGTGCCAGACGCATTCCATGCATCCTAAATGTTATAAATCCACTTACCATGCTGCTAAACAGTATCGCCAGTATAATTATTGAGAATGTTACTTCCATTTTAATCACTCCAATCTAAAAGTTCACCACTGCATATGTAGGGTCGCTTAAAAGAGTTATATATGTGGCTGCTCCTGCAATTTTAGTACCATCAACGAGATTTTCAGGTTTTATACCTCTAAACTCAGCACTTAATTCACATACATAAACTATAGCTCCTTTTTCAATAATTTCAGCCATCAGTTTATCTAACCTATCAAATGCAGGGTGTTTTACTGTTTCTGCATTACCTTTTCTTGCAATGCTCGCCCCATCCATCAATAAAAAGATGGTTACTTCTTTTCCCATACTCATAGCTGCTTTTGAAAATATAAAAGTTGCATAAGCTCTTTCTGCATTGCCTATACCATTACTTTGAACTACTAGAACTTTATCACGTTTAACTGACCCTGCAGATGCAGGGATCTCTTTTTCAGTTTTTTCTATAATAATATAGTTTTTATCTCCTTCCTCACCCTTTTCAATGACTTTAGCGCCAATTTCAGCGATTGAAACAGCTATATCTTCAATAGATTCCAGGCTTTTATTTTTAACCTTGATTCTCTCACCAGTTTCCATAGAACCTAATTTATCTCCAACGATAATAATTGGACCCGGACATGTTTCTCCAGTGACATCAATTTCTTCCATTTCTTTTGGGGTCATTCTTACCTCGACCTGTTTTCCAGATTTTATTGTTTCAAATGATAATCCATATTTTCTTGCTACGTTTTCAAGGCCTTTTTCGGAGCCTTCACTGACTATACATATTAATCCATCATTTGCTCCATTTTTTATAATATTTTCGGCCATTATTGAAGTGTTTGGGGCCTTTATACCCGTTGCTTTCACTCTTTTCATTACTATCCCCATTTTTCCTTGAATACTTTGAGTGCTTCCACAACATCTCCAAGATTTTCAGGAGGTAAACCAATTATAACTTCTTCATCAGCTATTCCCGCAAATTTACGGGAGCCATTACATCCAAGAGTCATGTTTGGTATTCCTCGTTCTTTAACCGCTGCAACAGCGTCTGCACATACAGATTGTATTCCAGAATAATCACTTGAAATTCTGCCACCTTTTTTACGTAAATAAGCTTGAGAAACTTTCAATGCCTGTTTGGGTGTAAGAATTAAAACCACAACATCAGGATCAAATTCTGCAGATTCTAAAGGAGCATATAAAGATGCATAATAACTTTCTTCAGATTTTGGTATTGCATTTACTGTATCCAATGCTCCTTCGGGTGTTTCAAAGTTTCCAAGCTTATAGTACATTCCACCAGAGGCTACACTTTCTGGAAGAGCTTCAATTCCCATTACCCCTGCTCCTCCTTTACATAAGTGTTCTTCAGAAGTTGCATATCCTTTATTTCCTTTTAATCTTGCATCCTGCACAAATTCGCAATGTCTTTTCTTTTCATCAACTTTTTTGTAACCTTCAGGGATCCCTTCAGCATTTTTTACAAGTTTAACTGCTACTGGACTCCCTTTAAGTCCTAAAAGTTCATTTAATTCCTTCACCATTTCTCCATAGCTCATATTTGGATCCTCCATAAATAATTATAATAAATTATACTTTATAGTATAACTATACCTTATGGTATAATTAGTAATATATAAACTTTTTCAATATGCAGAATATAAACCAAAATCAACCCCATATGAGTTAAAACCCTAATATTTATAAAGTTGAATTTTTATACTATATAGTATAAATAAGAGTTGAATAAAATGGAAGAATTATCCACCACAGAAAGGCTGATACTGGCATATATAAAGTCACATCCCCCAGAGGAATGCATGCTGGACAAAATAACCCGCGGAACCAGCAGAAGTAGGGCAACGGTACTCAAATATTTAGACATATTGCATGCAAAAGGTATTTTGAGTTATAAATTCGTTGGAAGAAGCAAGCTATGGTATTTAAGCCCTGATGCTGGAGATGAAGCAGAAACAATAATTGAACATGCTGAAGAAGAGGTTGAAAACACCAATGAACTTGCTTCAATAGCATCAAAGCTTCATTCGTTAATTTCAAAGGAAATAAAGCTGAGAAAGTCAATTGATAAAACTGATACAGTTGTATTTACTCTTAATAATCAAATGGACATAATAGCGACTAATGATACATTTCAAACATTTTTTAAGGGAACAAATAATCTTAAGGAATTATTAGATAATAAACAGCAAGTTGCAATTGAAAATAATCTAAAATCAATGACCTTTAAAGATAAAAAATCCATTGAACTGGATTTAATGGAAAAAAATGGAATATACAGACCTTACCATATCTCAATGCAACCAATTTTAGATGATAAAAATAATATTACAGGCACTTCCATTATTGGAAAAGAAATTTCAAGCTCTAAAAGGACTAAGAGAGATCTGGAAACGCTTTTATCCATTGTTCAGGCCACTGATTCATCAGGAAACGAAGAAAATGTGATAAATGAATTAAAAAATCTGATTAAATCCCTCATTCAATATAAATACTTCGCCATATTCCTTAGGGATGGAAAAACTCTGAATTTAACTTATAAAACAGATCCCCAATTTTCTAAAATTATAGATGATCAAATACCGCCATATATCTCCGGATTTGTGGAAAAAAGCATAGATTCAATGGAAACAATAACCGCGAAAGAAGGCGATTATTATTTAGAAGCAATTAAATCTAACTTAAACGACAATTCACTTTCTATGGCTATTTCCATTCCTATTATAGACGAAGAAAAAGCCAGCGGAGCCATATTAATATTAACCACTTTAAATTCTATTAGTTCTGTCAGTATTGAAAATGTGGAAATAGCTGCGGATGAACTATCTACATATCTAAAAATGCAGAGGCTAACTCATGAAAGGGAAGAATTCGCAAATACATTAATTGCCATGAATAATGTTTCCAGCATAATTAACTCATCCGAAGCTGAAGATGAAATGCTTGAAAAAGCTGTATCTAGCGTTATAAGTTCTCTTGGATTTGATATGGGTTGCATTTATCTAAGTGATGAAGATGAAGAACTTTCCCTGAGAGTACAAAAGAACCTGCCTGAAAACCTCAAAAATATGTGTATTGAAGGTAGATTCAAGGATTTGTTTACAAAAACACTTGAAAAGGAAAATATATTCTATATTACACCAGAAATAGAAGAATATAATTCTCTTGAATCTGCTATTAAAGCAAACGGTATAAAAACACTTTTAATACTCCCCATAAAAAGTAGCGGAGAAACTATTGGGCTTTTGAACATGGGGAGCACGCAAATAAAGACATACAATGATATTAGCCTTGAAAATTTAAGTTCTATAGGATTACAGTTAGGTGTAGCACTTGAAAGATCAAGATTAGCAATTAAACTTAAAAATGAATTAATTTAATTGTTTTTTAACAAAATCTTAATGGAATCAGCGCCCAAAAATAATTAAATTAGTATATCCAAAATTTTTAATGGAGGATAAATTATGGAAGTAGAAGAAAAAAGGATGCAAGATACACAAGTAGCATTTATAAGATATAGAGGCCCCTATGATAAAATTCCAGAACTCATGAGCGAAGTAGTGGAATGGGTGATAAATAAAAATCTCAATATGACTGGAATGATCTATGGAGCTTATTTTAATCGTCCCGATGAAGTTCCCCCAGAACAACTTTTCTATGAAATCGGAGCCTCATTTGAAGGAACTGCAGTAGATGAAGGAAATGTCCAGGTAAAGATAATTCCAGAACATACCGTAGTTAAAACCATGCATAAAGGCCCTTATGACCAGGTTGGACCTGTAATTGATGGATTGGCTAAGTATGCTATTGAAAATAGTTATGACATCATTGGTCCAGTTACAGAGGTTTATTTAAATAACCCTAATGAAGTAGAGCCTGAAGAGCTTTTAACTGAAGTTCAGTTTCCAGTAATTAAAATAGGTTAAATAACTTCTTTTTTTATTTAAGTTTAAAATAAATTCTTATTCTAAATTTTCTTTTTTGCAATATTCACTTATTTATCTTCTACATTCCATCAAATATACCTTAGAATAAATTTCTTTATATATTGATCAAAATCAGGGCTGCCTATCTTTAATGATCATTTAAATGAATTGCAGATGGATAATAATTAAATTCTAAATGTATGCAAAATAAATTTCACAGGTTAAAAATATTTAATTTTCTTTTTTCTTAATAAATACGGATTAATTTTATAAAACATTTTAAAATTATTTTTTTTTATAAATACTTCTATTTTTAGTAATAATAAAAAACTTTTTATTATTATTATTACATAATATGTAATAACTTAATAAGCTAATATTTATTAATAAATAACCCTTGAACTCGTAATTTAAACTTTTTAAATAAATGTTTTATACAAATTTAAAGGTTTTAAAGCGATTAAATCCAAAAAAATGACTGTTATTTAAAATTTAAATAATATTAAACGAACAGGAGGTGAAATAATTAACAAAATTAGAAGATTCACAAAATTAAAAAATGTTCCAAATAGAAATAAAGTAATAATTACTTTGTTATTCTTGACTCTGGCAGTTGGTTTTATTACTCAAGTTGCCCCAATTGCAGCAAGTGATGCTGTAATATCTGATACTGGAACCGATCCACAAACCACAACTGACAACACTGGAACCGAATTAAAATCAACAAATACCGGAACCGATCCACAAACCACAACTGACAACACAGGAACCGAATTAAAATCAACAAATACCGGAACCAATCCTCAAACAAAAACCCTACAAGACTCAACAAATATGGGAAGCAGTGTATCTACATTAGCAGGAAATGATACAAATCAAACCCCAGAAATAGTTATTACATTTGACGACGGAGCAAAGTCTGTATATACTAATGCTTATCCTATAATGAAACAATACGGAATCAAAGGAACCGTATTTGTAAATACAGCTTATATTGGACAAGATTGGTACATGAACCTAACAGACCTTCAGGAATTACATAATGCTGGATGGACAATATCAAGTCATGCAAACGAACATATAGACTTTACAAATGCCACTTTAACTAACGAAACAAAGATTTATGAAATTCAAACTGCTATTGACTGGCTTAAAAATAATGGATTTGCAGATGGAGCGTATTATTTTGCAAGTCCTTATGGAGCATATGATGATAATTTATTAAGCATATTAAGTCAATTAGGAGTTTTAGTTCACAGAACATGTGACGAAGGTTATATAATAAACCCTCCTGCAAATTTACTACAAATTCCAGCTAAAGAAATTAATGGTGTTACAGGATATCATACTTTAGATCAGGCTAAATCTATTGTTGATAGTGCAATAACAGATCATGCAACTGTATTTATATTATTACACGAAATAGTTACAGAAATTGCTTCTGGAGAAAATGGTGAATATCAGTGGAATATAACTAATTTCAGCGGTTTAATTCAGTATATTTCCCAAATTGGAGTAAAAACATTAACTGTAAACGAATGGTACCATGAAGTTATAGATAAAACTGCCCCAATCATTACAAGAACAGACCCTACAAGTGGCTCTATAAACATTGCAATCAATAAAGTAATCACTATAACTTTCAATGAAGCAGTAAAAGCAGGAAATTTATATGATAACATCAAGATAACTGATAAAAACGGTTTAATGGTGTCTGGAATAACCAAATCCCTTAACGGTAATGTATTAACA
>JAEYSH010000206.1 GCA_023434825.1 Methanobacteriota archaeon
GAACAGGACTTGCAGATGTGGGTATACTTACTAATATCGCTGAAAACTACCCTATTGCTTCTGGAAATAGAACTGCAAGTGAAGCTAAAGCCCAAATATTTAAAAGTAACATAGTTGTATGCGATTTTGATGCTTATAAAAAATATTACTCCCAAATAAAAGAGGATGTAAACACTTTTGGAATTAACAAAGAGGCAACAGTTTATGCTTCTAATATCAATTATGGCCTTGATAAAACAACCTTTAAAGTCAATGTGGAGAATCTTAAGACTAAAAATAGCAATGTTTTAGATACCTCATTTGAAATTGAAACATTTGCTCCAGCGAAACATCATGTATTAAATGCTCTTTGTGCAATATGTGGATCATTGTCTATTAATGCACCCATAGATAAAATTATTGAAGGATTAAAGCATTTTAAAGGAGTTGAAGGTCGTACTTCAATTAAAAATTATGGAAATATAAAAATTATAGAAGAGATAAACCCCGGGATTAATGTTACTGCCATACAAAAATCAGTACAAATGATTGAAAACAAAGAAAATTCTGCATTAATTTTTGGAGGTAAATATGGAGTAACCTGTGAAGAAATAGATGAAAAAGCAGCTGCAGAATTTCTAAATACGATACCCGAAAAAATTGAACTTTTACTAGTTGATGAACTTGGTGAAAATATCAAATCACTAATGAAACGAAAATATAAATATACTGATTTTAATAATGCTATAAGTGAAGCAGTGAAGATGAATTCTAAAATGATTCTTTTAATTTATAGATCAAATTTTTCTGATATTTCTAAAAGATAAGTTTATAATTTAAAACTTAATTTAAGAAAATTTTTTAAGATTTAGAATCATTTACTTGCTTAAATTATACTAAAATGCTCAATTATCATATTTAACTATTTGGAGAGGATTCTTTGAAAGTGGGTAGTAGAGGAAGCAAATTAGCAGTGACCCAAACAAACACTATAATCAATCAATTGTCTAAAATAACAAATGAAGAAATAGAACTGGAGATAATAAAAAGTACAGGAGATAAAATCACTGATTCCCAGCTTTATACCATAGATATTAAAGGAATTTTTACAAGGGAACTGGATATAGCTGTACTTGAGGAAGAAGTAGATTTTGCAGTGCATAGCCTGAAAGACCTCCCTACAGAGCTTGCAGATGGTTTAGAAATAGTTGCGATTCCCCCAAGAGAATCACCAAATGAAGCGCTTGTATCATCATTTGGTTGGGATGAACTACCTGAAATGGCATCAATGGGAACCAGCAGTCTAAGAAGAGAAGCATTCTGTAATTATCATAAAAAAAACTTAAATATAAAACCAATAAGAGGGAATATAGATACAAGGATTAAAAAAGTAACTGATGGACAATATGATGCAACAATTATGGCTGAAGCCGGTATGAAAAGGCTCGGCCTAACAAAATTTATCAAGCAAACTTTTCCAGTAGAATACTTTACTCCTGCAGCAGGGCAAGGAGCACTGGCCATAGTTGCAAGAAGTGATAGCAGAGTGCGAAAAGATTTAGATAAACTAAGTGATTTCCAATCAACACAAGAAGTAACTGCAGAAAAGACAGTTCTTGCAGAACTGGGGGTTGGCTGTCAATGGCCACTTGGCGTTTGTGCAAGGACAAAAAATAATGAATTAAAACTTTACAGTATTTTATTGGATAAAAATGGTGAAGTACTTTCTAAAGCAGAAGTTAACGGTTCAATAAATGATGCAGAAAAGATAGGCAGGGAAGCTGCAAAAATCATGGAGGATTATTTGTGAATAAGGTAAATGTGGGCGTAATTGGCGTGGGCGCCATGGGTATTCACCATGCTAGAGTATATTCTCAAATTGAAAATGCTAACCTCATGGCAGTGTCAGATCTTATGAAAGACAAATCAAATGAGGTTTCTAATGAATATAATACACAGGGATTTGTAGATTACATGGATATTCTTAAAATGCCTGAAATAGAAGCTGTTAGTGTTTGCGTTCCAACTACTCATCACTTTAATGTCGTTATGGATGCAATAGAACATGGAAAGCATGTATTAGTAGAAAAACCAATAGCATTTACCTTAAGAGAAGCAGAAGCAATGGTAAAAGCCGCCAAAGATGAAGGAGTTAAACTTGCAACTGGGCATGTTGAAAGATTTAATCCTGCTGTAGGAAAAGCAAAAGAACTCATAAAAGATGATGTAATCGG
This sequence comes from Methanobacteriota archaeon, assembly GCA_023434825.1. Lineage (GTDB taxonomy): Archaea > Methanobacteriota > Methanobacteria > Methanobacteriales > Methanobacteriaceae > Methanobacterium_D. Next base: position 2,214 of record JAEYSH010000206.1, read on the forward strand.
AGAAGTCGTATCTGCATCTGCAAAAAGAGTAGGCCCATTCCCTCCACGAATTAAAGACGTTGGTGTCATAATAGACCTTGCTATTCATGATGTAGATATAATGTTCCACCTCTTTGACAGTCCTATATCCCGAATATATGCTAATATGGGAAGTAAGCTCGAGAAATGTGAATATGAAGACCATGCAGAAATAATGAGCAGCTTTAAAAACGGCGTTATTGGTATGCTTGAAGTTAACTGGCTTACACCTTACAAAAAAAGAAAATTAGAAGTAACTGGAGTTGATGGGATAATATCCATAGATTATATTGACCAGAGCGTTAATGTATATGGTAAATCAACCCAAAATGTAGATATACCTTATACAGAGCCTCTAAAGGAAGAATTAACCTCTTTCCTTGATGCTGTAGAAAATGATGAAGATCCTAAAATTACTGGTGAAGATGGAATATATGCCCTAAAAGTTGTTACTGCTGCAATGAAATCAGCTAAAGACAATTTACCAGTAGAAATCAATGGCTACTAAGCCACCTTTTTTCAAAAAAAAGCCGGCAAAATTTTCAATTTTGCGGCCGCGAATCGTAGATTCGCCGGGATGGATCAAAAAATCCCTCAAAAATCTTCGATTTTTGGGGACACGAAAATCATTAATTTTCGATTGCCTCGCTTCGCTGCGGAAATTAAAGATCATATATGAATTATAATGGATTTTTACCCTTTAAAAATCAAATAATCATATATTACATTTCTTCAGAATAGATAAAAACTTATAATGCAATATCTAAAAAATTAAAATATACTTATCAAATCGATCCTTAATTAATGGATGTGTTTTTATGAACGAAGAGCTTATAAAAAAGGCTTATGAATTAAGAAGCAGAGGTTTTACTACCGGAGAAATAGCAGACGAACTTAATGTCTCTAAAGACACAGCTAGATGGCTTATTCTTCAAGTAACTGGTAAAAAACAAAAAACTAGTGATGAAGAAGCGCCTATTGATGTGGCAATTGACTGGAAAAACCTTGGCAGCAGTTCTGCAAGAATGATGTATGTTTCTGCAGCTATGGCCGATTTAGCCCTTGAATACGGCGATGTTGATGTAGTTGTAGGTATAACAGTTAGTGGAGTACCTTTTGCAACCATGATGGCAGAACAAATCGGAGCAGACATTACTGTATTCCACCCTATTAAACACAGAAAAGAAGAAGACGCTAAAGGGGCAATAAGCAGCAATTTTGCTTCAGTTGAAGGAAAAAATGTTGTAATAGTTGATGACGTTATAACAAGCGGAAGAACTGTTAAAGAAGCAATTAATGTCATTAATGACCTTGGAGCAAATCCATTAGGTGTTGTTGTTTTAATCGATAAAAAAGGAATTTCTGAAATTGGAGATGTTCCTGTAGAATCATTGATTAGAGTTAATAGACTTGGATAGTCTATTTTCTATTATTTTTATTTTAAATTGAATTAAATATTGAAAAATAAGATTTTAATTTTTTTAAAAGTTAAAAATAGAGTATAGTTTATACTCTATATCTAAGTATTGCAGCAAAACCACCGAATGCCCTAAACAACTGCATTCCCTCTTCAGTTTCAGTAGAAATTATCTCTACTTCAGAACCAACTTCTTCAGCCATATCTACAAAGTCATCGATGATATCTCTAGCTTTATTTTCCTTCATTTTCTCTCCGCATTGAGGACATTGAATTTCATCGGATTCTTCAGTATCTTTAATTGTTTTTTCCTGAACACAACTGCATACTGGACATTCATATATTTCTCTTCTTGATTTAAGGTCTTCAGATAAAAGAAGTACTTCTACTGCACCCATTTCAAGATTTTTCCTTACTTCAGCTTCACCATATGATGCAAGACCATCTTCACTTATTAATTCTCTTAAAAACCTCTGAACAAGCTTCTTCTCGCGCATTATATCTATTTCAGTTAAAACATCCATAGATTTGTCAATTACTTCCCTTATCCCAAATTCACCAGTATATGATGTATCAACGGTAGTAATGACCTTATTTTTAAGTTCATAGTGCAGATAATCTCCTTTATAGAAATCTTCCTTAGTATGTCCAGGACCACCTAATATAATGCCTTTTAAATCTTCAATTGGTAAAAAGGCATCGTTCATATGATCTCCAATTCTTTTAAGAAATTCATGAGCTGCAAGTTCAATTAAACGGTCAAACCTTCTCTGTGACTGTCCACCTGCTTTGTGCTTACCGGGAACACCACTGGTTAATGTTTTTACAATATCTATACGTTTTCCACGTAAAGTTGCAATTGTAGCTTCCTTTCTATCTAAAACTGCTAGACCGTATGTTTCTTTTACATCAATCATCTCTTGAAGTGGTTTCACGAAAAATTCTGAATTACAGTGGTAAGTGTAAGTTTGTATCTGTTCTGGAGGCTCAAAAACAAATGTTTCCATTTTCTCAGTACCGGGACCTCCTTTTGGAATCATTCCCACAAAAAGAAGAAGTCCATTTTCTGGGGGTTTTGGAAAAAGCTTTAACCTCTGCATAATTACTTCAATAGCAGATTGAACATTCTTTTTTGTAGATTTACTCTTAATATTTGCACTCTGGCTTAATTCTTCCCGCATATGTTTTACGACATCGCTTACTTGCTTATCCGGCGGGATGTATACTGATACAAGTTCTGTTCCTCTTCCTTTTTTATCAGCGAGTTCTTCTATTGTCCTTTTAAACTCGTATAATTCTTTTGATGACACTTCAGCCAAAAAAATCACTCCTTAAAGTAGTAATAGTAAATTGATTAGTTATACATACATAATTTAAAATATCAGAATATTAGCTATTATTTTATATTATATCTTAATTAATATATAATTAAAATCTTATATATTTGAGTTTCCATTAAATTTGATTTAAATATATAAATTCAAATAATAGTCAAAATAGATAATAACTGAATTCTATTTTATAATTAGAATTATATTTATTTATGTTTTTAGACATTAATTATGGTGAATATGATGAAAATAGTAGTTACAGTAGGCGGATCAATAATCATTAAGGATGGAGAACCTAAAAAATTTATAGATTATGCTAATGTTTTAAAAAATATGAGTAGCGACAATGAAATATTTGTTGTTGTAGGTGGTGGAAAGCCTGCTCGTGAATATATAGGAATTGCAAGAGGTATTGGAGTATCTGAAGCAGCCTGCGATGATATTGGAATTGAAGTGACAAGGTTAAATGCAAAACTTCTGATTATGGCCCTGGGGGATAGTGTATATCCAAAAGTAGCAACAAACTTCCATGAAGCAATGGAATTTGGATCATCCGGTAAAATTGTAGTTATGGGGGGAACTGAACCCGCACACAGTACCGATGCAGTTGGTAGTATTCTTGCCGAATATGTAGATGCAGATCTTTTAATAAATGCCACATCTGTTGATGGATTATACGATAAAGACCCAAACAAATACGAAGATGCAAAAATGTTTGATAAAATTACTCCTACACAAATGATGGATATCTTAAGTACTAAAGAAATCAAAGCAGGGACCTATGAATTTTTTGATATGACTGCAATTCAAATTATAAAAAGATCAGAAATTAAAACACGAATTATAAATGGTAATTATCCAGAAAATTTATTAAAATCGCTTGATGAAGAAATAGGTACTACTATCATTCCTGATGAATGATTTAGCTATTTTAATTGATTTATTCATTTACATAGTATTATAAATAATGAAAATATAATAAATGTAAAATATATTTTTTTACATATCATTTTTAATAGTTAGAAATAACCTTAAATTAGAATAAAAGTGATTTTTAAGCTTTAACATGTAATTCAAATTAAAATATATTTATAAATTAAACAAAGAGGTTTTAATATGGTAGATCAACATAAACACTGTCCAACATGTGGAACACCAATTCCTATGCATGAAAGATTCTGTTCTCCTAAATGTGAGCAAATAATTGCTGAAAGACAGCGAAAAATTGTACGTACAAGAAAAATAATGTATGTAGCATTTGCAGTACTAATTTTAATCTATTTACTGTATGTTTTTAGAGGAAGAATATTTTAGATTTCTTTTCTTTCCTCAATTAAATTCTTTAAAT
>JAEYSH010000059.1 GCA_023434825.1 Methanobacteriota archaeon
CTCTAAAGTTTTGTAGGTGGCACCTGCAGAACCAACTTCTCCAGCTACATTTAATATTATGTCTTTAGCTGTTACATAATTACCTAAATTACCGTTAACATTTATTTTCAACGCTTCTGGAACCATAAACCATGTTTTACCTGTTGCATAAACCATTGCAATATCTGTTGCACCCATACCTGTTGCAAATGTTCCAAAAGCTCCATAAGTGCATGTGTGGGAATCTGCACCTACTACAACATTTCCAGGTTTAATATATCCTTTTTCAGGAAGCACCTGGTGGCAAATCCCTTCTCCATGGGCGTAAATATTTTCTATCCCTTGTTCTTTAGCGAATTTTCTTGTAACCTTTTGAAATTCAGCTGAACCAATATTATTTGCAGGAATATTATGATCAAAAACAATAACAATTTTTTGTGGGTCCCATACTTTAGTGGCGATTTTATTGAATGTATTTATAGTAGGGGGTGATGTTCCATCGTGGCTCATAGCTAAATCTACGTCAGCTTCAATGATTTCTCCGGGATGCACTTCTCTATTTTTGGAAGCCTTTGCAAGGATTTTTTCAGTGATATTCATTTAATCCGCCTTAATTAAAATTAGTAATTATAAATCTGCAGGACCACGTACTGATCTTACAATATAATTGAAGAGTTCATCGTTTATGTACTTACCTTCTTCTCTGCTCATTTTAACCTGTTCAACGATTTTACAGAGTTCATCAGTTGTAACTTCTATTCCACATTCATTAAGCTTTGCTTTTACTGCTCTGCATCCAGAATGCTTTCCTAATACTATTCTTCTGTGGTGGCCAATCATTTCTGGTAAAAATGGTTCGTAAGTAAGTGGTTCCTCAATAACTGCATCTACATGAATCCCTGATTCGTGTCTGAATACATTTCTTCCTACGATTGGTTTATTTTCAGGGACCTTTACATTTGTAAGATCTTCAACCAGTTTTGAAAGTTCATAAAAGTGTTCGATGTTAAAACCTAAATCAAGGTCATATATAATTTTTAGAGCCATTACAAGTTCCTCAAGAGATGCATTACCTGCACGCTCTCCAATTCCGTTAACAGTTGTAGATACTGCTGTTGCTCCTGCTAAAAGTCCTGAAATAGAATTTGATAAAGCCATTCCAAAATCATTATGACAGTGCATTGCTATTCCTGTTTTTATATCTTTTCTAAGCTCTTTAACAAGATATTCTGCTCCTTGAGGACTAATAGCACCTACGGTATCTGCTATATGCACTCTATCTGCACCATATTCTTCAGCTTTTTTATATATTTCTTTTAAAAACGCCAAATCTGTTCTAGTAGCATCTTCAGCAGAAAAAGCTACAAAAATACCGTGATCTTTAGCATATTCAATGGATTTCATGCAGATATTTAAAGCTTCTTCCTTTGACATTTTAAGTTTATGCTCTAAATGAAGGTCAGAAGTTGCCATGAACGTAATTATACCATCTACATCACAATCTAACGCAGCATCAATATCCTGTTGTTTAGTTCTGGATAAGACAATTATTTCAGCATTTAAATCTTCATTTACAATTGCTTGAACTGACTTTTTTTCTTCAGCCGAAACGATGGGAAAACCTGCTTCAATTTGATGTATTCCAAGTTCATCAAGTTTTCTAGCAATTCTTAATTTTTCTGGGGTCCTTAAACAAACTCCAGGAGTTTGTTCTCCATCTCTCATTGTTGTGTCATATATTGTAATATCTTTGGGGAACTTCAAATCTACAGAATTATTAAAAGGACTTACGAAGTATTCCACTTTTTTCCCACCTTAGTCTTTTTTAAATACTTTCATTTAGATTAGTATTGAAATTTATTTTTTAATCAATATCAATTTTTTTGAGTCTAATTTATAAAAAACCCTTGTAATTTGATTATTAGAGTCTCTACTATAAAATGAATTATAGATTTTTAATATTTGGTTAAATAATTCATTGGTTTAGATATCTTTAGTTTTAAGAGTATATAAACTATTTTATTAGTCATTTTTGTTCTTAATTAGTTAAAACGGGTTAAATATTGTTTAAATTATATTTTATCATGCATTTAATAAACAAATTCCTATTAAAATATGTATTTAATGAAAAGTTATATAATTATTTTACATTCTATTTAATATTAGTTTAAGATCCTTCTATAATCATCAACCTTTATAAATACCCATGAGTTCTAAATAGGACTTTCTTTCAAATCCATCTTCAATTCCGAGCTTTTTGTAGATTTTAAATATTTCATCAAGAGCGTCCTGAAATTCTTCCCCTTCTTGAACATCTTTTTCTATTTCAACAAATTTACCTACTTTATGAACGTTATCAAGTGAAATTATATATTCTTTGAATAGATAGGTAGTTCTATGTTTTTCAACGTCAGCTGCAGCATTATATCCTAAATTCTCTAAAATTGAACGCATTTTACCATAATCATCAATATTAACTTCAATTTCTTTACGAGTTTTGCTCACATCATCCATCTTAGCGCCTTTATAGGTGAGAATAAGCTCAGAATTTTGGTTATTTATTGTAGTTTTTCGTATTCTTAACGCTTCATCGCTTTTTTCAAAATCTCTATAATCTGGATTATTAAAGTAAGTATCAATTTGATGCTCGATTTTACTTTTTTTGGCACCAAGTTCATTTAACTTTGTTTCTACATCCGCGAAACTTTTTGCATGGGCTTTAACTTCGACTTCTATCATTTATCCACCGCACATTTTTATATTTATATTATAATAATCCTAAATTAATATCTTATAAGATATTTGTTTATTATTTATTTTTACAAATTAGCTCATTTAATATTTAAAATTGATAATTTCGAGGTTAATTATTTAATAAGATGAAAAAGGGGATTAAATTATAAATTAACTAATATAAGAGGATATATATTTTTTGGCACTTTTTATCTGGTTTAGATAATCGTCAATAGTATATTCTAGGGATTCATAGGGTGCAATTTTAAAATCTCTTTCAGCAATTAGTTGCTTCTTCTCTTTAATTTTATTTTTAAGGACTTTCGGATTTTTTTTGGAATTATCTTCAATTTCTTTAATTCCATCCATGTAATTTTTTCTAATTACCCGTATGTCCATTCGAATATTATAACGAATTTTTTCTAAAATTTTTTCTAAGTCTTCTAATTCATCAAATAGAATTATTGCATCATCTTTATTTTTAGGAATTATTTCTTTACCTTCAATTTCAAGATCCTTGATCTGTTTTTCATATACTTTGGGGCTTATCATGATTTTTCACTTAATCGAAGCATTAATTAAGAAACATATATAAATAAATTTTAATCTATTATAAATATTGTTAAAAAAGATGTCTTGAAATTGATATCTCGAGAGAAACATTAATAACAGTAAATAACATATCATTTTTAAATACATTTTTTAAATGATTTTTCTCAGAATAAAAAAGATTATGCTCAAAATACTATACTTGACATTTTTTGTATCATTATATTTATCAATTAAAAACTGGAGGAATAATATTTGACAGATGTACCAATAAAGGTTGAAAATATTGTAGCTTCTGCAACTCTTGGAAAATCAATAGAACTTCCCAGGGTGGCTCCTGCACTTGAAGGTGTAGAATACAATCTTGAACAATTCCCAGGACTTGTTTACAAGCTTAAAGAGCCTAAAACAGCAGCTTTAATATTTGGTTCCGGAAAATTAGTATGTACCGGAGCAAAATCCATTGAAGATTCCATAAAAGCTATTCACATTGCTGTGGATAAAATGAGATCTCTGGATACAGAAATACCTAAAGAATTTGAAATAAAAATACAGAACATAGTTGCTTCGGCAAATCTAGGCAAAACATTGAACCTTGAAGCAGTGGCCTTAGATTTAGAAAATACAGAATATGAACCAGAACAATTCCCGGGTCTGGTATACAGACTTGAAGACCCTAAAGTCGTTCTATTATTGTTCGGTTCTGGAAAAGTAGTATGTACTGGTGCAAAAAGCTTTGATGATGCCCAGCTTGGCGTTGAAAAAACGAAAGAAAGACTGGGTGAACTGGATTTAATATAAATCCAACTAATTTGATTAAATATCGGTGATCTTTTGATAAAACTTATAGCCTTTGATCTTGATAATGTCTTAATAGACGGTGAAGCCATAGACGAAATTGGCAAAATAGCAGGAATTCAAAACGAAATAGCAGAAATAACACAAAAAGCAATGGAAGGAGAAATTGATTTCGAAACAGCCATTAAAGAAAGGGTAACCTTACTTAAAGGCACTTCAGTGGATGAAATTAAAAAAGTTGTCCAGGAAATTCCTTTAATGGAAGGTGCTAAAGAAGCAGTTGCTGAACTTAAAAAGAATGGATATAAAGTTGCAACAATAACTGGTAGTTTCGAAGTAATCGCGAGTCGAATGAAAGATGAGCTAGACCTTGATTACGCATTCTCTAATTCTTTACATGAAGAAGACGGTGTTTTAACTGGAGAAGTTAGCGGCCCTCTTATGAATGGATCCAAAGTAGAAGTGTTGAATGATATACTTAAAATGGAAAATATAACTGCAGAAGAATGTGCTGCAGTTGGCGATGGCGCAAATGATATTTCCATGCTTGAAATGGTGAAGTTAGGTATAGCTTTCAATGCAAAACCTGTTTTAAAGGATGTTGCAGATGTTGTAGTTGAAAATAAAGATTTAAGAGAACTCTTACCTTTATTTGAAAAAGCGAAAAAAGCTGACGAACTTGATGCTAAGTTAGAAGGCGCTTCTTTTGATGAACTTCTTGCTCAAAAAAGAGAATACGAAAATAAACTCACTGGAATTACTAAAGAGCGTGATGGCTTAAATGATGATGCTAAATCCCAAAGGCAAATAAGGGATGAATTGAATGCCAGCATAAAGGAAAATTTAGCTAAAGCCATTGAATACAGAGATAAAAGGGACAAAACCAACGAAGAAGTTAAAAAATATAAAAAGCTCAGAGACGAAACTAACGACAAATTAAAAACAATGGAATGGGAATCTGGAAGAAGAGACATCATTAACATTGAAAAAGAAATAAAAAGAATTGATAAGACCATTGAAACTAAAGTGCTTGATATACGAAAAGAAAATGAACTAATTAAAAGGGTTCAAGATCTGTCTAAAAAACTCCAGGAATTACAGAAAGATGAAAAAGTTCAAAAAGAAGCACTTGAACTAAGGGAACAATCTGAGGCTTATCATTTAAAAGTTGTTGAATTTTCTGATGAAGCTCAATCCACTCATGAAAAAATGCTTGAATATTTCAAAAAAATTGATGAAATTAGAACAAATGCTGATGAAGCTCATAATAAATTTATTGAAATTAAAAATCAGGCATCAAGCAAGCATGAGGAAGTTAAAGAGTTATTAGGCCAGATAAGAAAAATTAATAAACGTTTAGATAAATCAAGGGCTAAAAAGCGTAGTTTTGATAATGAAGCTACAAATAAGAAAAATAAAAAAGAAAAAGAACATGCAATGGACATTTATCAGAAATTTAAAGACGGTAAGAAATTAAATACTGACGAACTATTGCTCCTTCAAAAACACAATGTTATTTAATTGTAAAATTAAATAATATTTTTATTTTTTTAGCTCTTTTAAATTTAAAGCCCTATTTTTTTTTAAAATATTTTAGAATAAATAATAAATGGTATTACATGATTTAATAATCTAAAATATCTTTAGGGGATTCAATATCCACTGTTCGTGGATTTCGACCCATTTCCAGAATAAATTTGTTTACTCTTTCAATCATATCAATATATTCCTTTTTAGAGATTTCAAACCCTTCAATAAATATTGATTCCGGCATTTCGTCGTTGATTTTTCTGTATTCCAGTATCTCTTCTACCATTTTTCTGTACTGTTTAATATTCAATCTATCCATAAAACCGCCCGTTTAAATCCATTATTTTGAATAAATATCTTGAATTTCTACTTT
>JAEYSH010000091.1 GCA_023434825.1 Methanobacteriota archaeon
ACTGGGCACTGTGGTCATTGATGAAATACACATGCTCGATGATGAGGATCGTGGGCCGCGGTTAAATGGCCTTTTAGATAGATTAGAATCTCTTTTTAAAGATATACAAATATTAGGACTTTCTGCAACAATAAAAAACCCTGAGGTTATAGCAAAAGAGTTTAAAATGAAATTGGTAGAATATGATAAAAGACCTGTGCCCTTAGAACGCCACCTAATATTTGCAAAGTCAGATTACGATAAAGAAGATATAATGGCCAGATTATCGAAATCTGAATACAAAAATATATCGGAAAAAGGATATCATGGTCAGACAATTATATTTACAAATTCAAGAAGGAAAACACACTCGATTGCTGATTATTTAATCAAAAGAAGGGTTAATGCAGCAGCATATCATGCTGGACTTTCGTATTCTAAAAAAAATAAAATTGAACGTGATTTTGGAAACCAAAAAATATCAACAGTTGTTACCACTGCTGCCCTTGCTGCTGGAGTAGATTTCCCTGCTTCTCAGGTTATATTTGAATCTCTTACAATGGGTAATAAGTGGCTTAGACCAAATGAATTTTCACAGATGGTTGGAAGAGCTGGAAGACCTACGTATCATGATGTAGGGAAAATATATCTCATACCTGAGGTCGGAAGAAAATTCGATGAAGATACTGAAGATTTCATGGCTGTACAACTACTTGAAAGTGATGTAGAATCAATTCATGTTGAATACCGCGAAGAAGATGCTGTAGAACAATTTTTGGCTGATATTTCTTCTGGAAGGACACATGAAGAGAATGAACTTAAAAAAGCTTACAAAAATAGAGATTTACCGTTCACATTCGATGAAATATTTAATATATTAACTGATTATGGATTTGTAGCAGATAAAGATGGTTATTTATCTGTAAAACCATATGGTAAAGCAGTTAGTGTATCTTTCCTTAATTATCAGGATGCAAATTATATAAAGAAAAATATGAATGCACGAAAACCAATAGATATTGCTTTGTCTTTAGACCCATTTGAAAGTGCATATATGTCCACTAGAGTTAATCGGAGATTGAGTAAAGTACTTAAAATTAATTTATCTTCTAGGTTATTTGCAGATTCAACTTTAGATATATTATCATCAGCAGATACAATTTCAAAGCTCGAAGAAAGCCTTAGGGAACCTTTAATTAATATGCAAATTGACTTTTTTTCATGTAAATGTAAAGATAGGCCGTTTTGCAATTGTTTCCAGAGGGAACTATCCAGAAAAATATTAAAAATGCGAATGATGAAAAAAGATCCAGTCGATATAAGTAAAAAACTTTTAAGGGATTATCAGATCCATGTTTATGCTGGAGACATATTTTCATGGTTTGATTCATTAATAAGGACACTTGAAGCAATTAAACGAATTGCTAATACCTTTAAAGAAAGAAAAGTAGCTAAAGAATGTATAAGGCTTATAAGAGCTATAGAAAATTAATAAATCTTTTCAAGTTTGTATATTGTACCAATATCTGAAAATCCTAAATAAGGAATTAAATAGTAATCAGATGATATAGAACCGATATTATGGAATACAAACACATTTCCATTTTTTATCTTCTGATTTGTAGTATTTAATAGATATTCTTCTTCTACTGCCATAATGGTCACGTTTGGATTGATTTTATAAATCATCTGAAAATATTTAAAGGCTATATATGATTTCCAGTAAGTAATTATTGTTGAATTGGATGGGATTTCATTTAAAGTCGTGTAGGCAAAATATGCAAAGTTATCATTATTTGATTCTTGAATCTGGTTATAATTAGTAAAATAAGAGTTTACAGGGATTAAGAGAGATGAAACGAGCATAATTAAAATGAATAATTTTAAAAAATCAATTTCAAACTTTTTAAAGCTTATTTTTATTTTGTAGTTTTTTGATAGGTTTTTAATGAAATCAAAAGCTGTAAATAATCCCATACCGATAAATATAGAAAATATTAGAAATGATGGTATAAACATCACTTCAACGTCAAATACATAATAATTTAGATAAAAAGTAATATTTAAAACAAACATCAAAGAAAGTAAAACTAATATTTTAATATTCCTTTTAAGAAGACCCATTATTCCAATTATTCCTAAAATAATACCTATTATAAAGAAATCCATTTTTAGATAGTCCCAATACATTAAAATTCTATTTGGAATTTTAGAAATTGAAATTATAAAATAAGAATTAAACTGTTTGGCTGTTATCAAATTCCACCATTCATAAACTCCTGGCGTAATAACAGTGTATTCGGGATATTGAAAAGCTCTTATAAATATATAAATAAATTGAGATAATCCAATTAATAAAAATATTAAAAACAAAAGGAAATTTTTATAATTTAAAAAGACTCTATAATCATTCCATAGAATAAATAACAGAAATACAGGCATAAATAAAATATCAGATGTATGTGCCCCTATACTTAATCCATAAACAAAGAAAAAGAGGTATAATAGTTTTATTTCTCTATTTTCACTCCATTTTAGGAGAATTAGAATTATAAATGCCACAAAAAACGCGTTTAAAGTGTAAACTTCAGCAATTTCTGCTTGTGACCAGAATATTTTGGATAAGGCAAATGAAACCGCAGCAATAACTGCAATGTACCTGTAAACATTGATATTTGAAGTCAGGACTTTTTTAAAGGATTTAATGGAATTATTTTCGCTATTGAATCTATTATTCAATTTAATTAATTTAAAAATTATTATGTAAATTAAAGATACTGTAGCAGCACCAAAGAATGCAGACATCAAATTAACTCTAAAAGCAATAGATCCAATGGGAATCATGGTAAAAAGATGCCCAATCCATGTGTAAATGGGATAACCATTTGGATGGGGTATTCCCAAGGTGTAGCAGGCAATACAAAACTCTGCGGAGTCTCCTTCAAATATAGATGGTGCTAAAAACTTAATATAAAAAGAAAAAGTTAAAATAAAAATGATTAAAGGAATTAATATATCTATTCTTGCTGTTAATGATTTATAAATCTCTTCAAAGTTCAAATTTACACCCTTTTAAATATAAAAATGAAATTCATTTAAAAATAATATTTTAATTAATCTAATAATTTTTTGATATCGTTAATTATAGCATTTATAGCTGTTTCAAGTATTTCATGGCCTAAGTCTATGTTCACATAAACTCCTTCTTCCTCAACACTTTTTGCACCATTATCTATTCCTTTGTCAATCTTTCTTGCTTTATTAAAACCAACCATTCCTACTTCAGGATATTTTTCGAAATTACAGTGTTCTGTAAGCTTTGATTCATCTAAAATTCCTATAATGCGTCCCATTGAAATTTCGCCTGTTCCGGCATGTGGACCTTCTATTTCTACAATTCGATTGTTAAATACTATTTTAATATCCAGTTCTTTTTCAATTTCGTCAATGTAATCTAAAATAGGTAAATTTCCACCATGACCGTTTACAAGAACAACTTTTTTAATATTCAAACATTTTTTGGCACTCTTAAGTGTAGGAAGTAATCTTTTTTTAGCTAACTCCTGTGCATCTATGTGAATACCATGTTTAATGTAATCGTATTCTGTAGCTGCATAAAGAACACCTAAGAATTTTGCACCACTTCTTAAAGCTGCTTGAAGTGCAAGATATGAAGCAATTTTAGAATCAGTATCAATTGGTAATGCTGCACCGTGATTTTCAAGATGAGAACCTATTGCCAGAATTCCAATTTCATGGACTTTAGGAGAAATAACATTTCCTGAGGAGTAATTAAGTTTCATAATAAACAACTTTGATTTTATATTTCAAGATTCCAGATCTTATCTCCAATAAAATGAATTGTTTTTATTGCTTTTCCTTCATTGTTTTCTACCATCTCGGGTCCAGAAATAAGTGCTCTTCCAGTAGCAAGTGGTTTTCTATGAGTTTCTTCTATTATAATAACTAAATCTCCTTCTTTAACTTCAGGATCAGCCTCTGTAATTCCAGGGCTCATTATATCTGCACCTTTAGCAACAAATTTTACAGCACCCATATCTACTACAGTATACCTTTCTGTAATTTCGAGCTTTAAAGCACCTTTTAGCGTTGGAAAATAGTTATCATCAATATTCATAACTAGCGGTTCGCCATCGATTAGTATTATATCATAAGGCTCACTTTCCAGTATTTCTACTTTACTTTTAGAATTTATTAATGAAGAATAAGCGCCAAGCTGGTTTTTTAACTTTTTTAATTTCTTCTTTTGAAGGTAATATCTTTTTTTTATCTTCAATTTTTTACACCCTAAAAACTTCTATTAATTTTATTTTGTATAACATTTAAAATAATTTTTTTCAAATTAAAATATGATACATTTACATTATACAATTAAAATCATATCGAATTTGTTTGAATATATAATTTTAATAATTAAAATGAAAAATCATATAAAGCTTATTAATTAGAATAGATTAATTATAATAATAAACTTATTGTAAAAATTGGTTTTAATTAAACATTATTAAATGATATGATGAAAATTCAAATGTTAACATTTCTCTTTTAAATATAATAATCTTTAAATGTAAGTATTATGATAAATTAATTTATATTAGCACTAAAACTAAAATTTTAAATATAAAAAAATTAAATAGGAAAATCTCTATAAAAATTCTATTTAATTCAATCAAATTGCAATGATTTAAATGCTTTAATCAACATAAATCATGATATATTTTATAATTGATTAAGGATACATTTAAATATAAATCGCACCAACAATGAATGATATAGGAAAGGTGATATTGTGAGCGTACAGAAGAATGTAAATGTTTCTAGACCACTCGACGCATTAGGTAAATCATTAAACTCTCAAGTACTCATAAAGCTTAAAGGCGGAAGAGAATTTAGAGGAGTATTAAAGAGTTTTGATATGCACATGAATTTGGTATTGAATGATGCTGAAGAACTTGAAGATGGAGAATCCTCAAGAAGATTGGGCATTGTACTTATAAGAGGAGACAACATAGTTTATATATCTCCAGGTTAAATTTAATTTGGAAAGAAAACTAATTTTAATTACATATAATAAAATCGAATTTTGACTTAACTAACTAAAATTTAAGGAGGATTTTTCAATGAAGGGAACGCCATCATTTGGTAAGCGTAATAAAAAGACCCACATTAGATGTAGAAGATGTGGTAAAAATTCCTATCATGCAAGGAAAAAATACTGCGCAGCCTGTGGTTTCGGTAGATCATCAAAGATCAGAACTTACAGCTGGCAGAACAAAAAACTTAATGGATATAGGTTGAAATAGATGGATATTAAAAATCCAATTGATGTACGAATAATCGTAGAAGGTGCATCAGATGTGGAAAGCATTTCTAAAGCTATGCGTAATATAGCTTTAGGCGCTGAATACCACATTACCATATCCTCTATAATTCCCACCACCAGCTCAGAAATTGCAAAGAAAGCTGTAAGTGGTGCTGATATTGTTTTAATTGCAACTGATGTTGACGCACCTGGCCGTGAACTTGCTGAAAAGTTTCGAAAAGTGCTAAAAGACAAAGTTGGCCACATTGAACGGATGAAACTCCCATTTGGACACGATGTGGAATATATAGATCCTTATTTAATACAGAATGAAATTAAAAATGCTATTATAAGGTCAGGATTAATTTCTATAGCTAATATCCAGTATTTTAGAGAACTTGAAGAAAGTTTAAAAGAATCTAAAGAAAATATTAAAAATTTAGCTAAAGGAAAAAACGATTTAGAGTCTCTAAATAATGCTTTGAACTTAGAAAATGAAGATATTAAAAAAGCGAATAGTGATTTTAAAGACCAGCTAGACCTATTAAGCAATAAATATAATGATTTAAAAGCTGAATTTTCTTCAGTGAAATCTAAATATGAAAATATAAAAAATAAAAACTTTTTTGAAGTATTTAATATTGAAAAATTGTGGGAAGAGTCTTTTAATGAAAAATTAAAGGATTTAGATCAAATTTATTTTATAAGTAATGAATTTAAACCAGAAAATATTGTGGTTGGTCAAAATAGAATTGCAGCATCAACCAAAAAAGATGCATTAGATTGGCTTAAAATAATAAGAACGGTCTTAATTTTTTATGATTCTAAAATTGACGATTTAAAAAAAGAGTTTGATAAAGGAAATATTTAATTTAAAAGATCAGATATAATACTAATTAATTCATTTTCATAATTATCTAGATATAATAGGAGAATTCAAGTTGCGAGATAAATGTGGTATTGTAGGTGCATATTCGCATGAAAAATCCAGTAATGTCTCAAGGGCCATATATTACGGTCTTTATGCATTGCAGCATAGAGGACAGGAATCTGCAGGCATATCTGTACACGATGGAGAAGAAATGAGTACATATCGAGGTATGGGTCTTGTTTGTGATGTATTCAACAATGGAAATATTGAAGGGCTTGAGGGTTACGCTGGAATTGGCCATGTAAGATATTCAACTACTGGAAAATCAAAAATTGAAAATTCACAACCATTTTTCGAAGAATTTGATTATGGGACAATTGCAGTTGCTCACAATGGAGATATTATAAACTCCATGGAATTAAGAGAAGAATTAGAGCAAGAAGGTTACAAATTCAAATCATCAACAGATTCAGAAGTAATCTGTCATTTACTTACTAAAAAATACAGTAAAACAAAAGGCATCGTTAAAACAATTCAAGAAGTCGCAAATATGCTAATTGGTTCTTATGCACTTGTGATTTTACTTAATGATGAACTGATTGCTGTTAGAGATCCTGTTGGGATCAAACCACTTTCTATGGGTAAAAAAGATGATATTACACTCATCGGCTCTGAAAGTGTTGCTTTTGACGTTTTAGGCGGCGAATATGTGCGTGCAGTTGAGCCTGGAGAAATATTAGTTATAAATGATGAAATAAAAAGCTTTAAGATGGAAAGCAGTGGAAAGGTTAAAAGAGCTCACTGTATGTTTGAATATGTTTATTTTGCTCGTCCAGACAGTATACTGGATGATAGAAGCGTCTATGAAGTACGTTTAAATATTGGAAAATCACTTTCAAGAGAATATTCTGCAGATGCAGAAGTTGTAATGCCTGTTCCCGATTCTGCTATAACTGCTTCTATAGGGTATTCCAGGGAATCTGGACTTCCTTATGCTGAAGGTTTAATTAAAAATCGTTATGTAGGTAGAACTTTCATCATGCCTACTCAAGAAGAGCGTGAAAGTTCAGTAAGGCTTAAAATGAACCCTGTTAAATCAGAACTTGAAGGTAAAAAGATTGTTTTAATTGATGATAGTATTGTACGAGGAACTACATCTAAAGCTACTGTAAATGTTCTTAAAGAAGCAGGGGTTAAAGAAATTCATTTAAGAATTGGTTGTCCACCAATAATCTCACCATGTTATTATGGAATTGCAATGGCAACCAAGAGAGAACTTATAGCTTCAAATAAAGAAATTGAAGAAATTAGAGAATATTTAGGTGTGGATTCACTTGGATATTTAAGTGTTGAAGCGCTTGTTGAATGTATTGGTATACCTAAAGATGAGCTTTGCACTGGATGTCTTACTGGTGAATATCCAACAGATTTGCCGGTTGATATTGAAGAATACGAAGCTAAACGCTGTACTTGTCCTTAATTTTCATTAAATTTACTTTATTTAATTTTTTATTTTTAAAACACTAAAAATGGTGGTTAAAATAGTTGAATTATTAGCTCCGGCACGTGATTTTGCTGCACTTAATGCTGCAATTAAAAATGGTGCTGACTCTGTTTATGTGGGCATTGAAGGATGCAACATGAGGGCAAATGTTTCAAATTTTACTATTGAAACACTTAAAGATGCTGTAAAGCAATGCCATGACTTCGATAAAAAAATTTACGTCTGCACAAATACCATAATGAAAAATAAGGATATAACTTATTTTAAAGAGATTTTACCAGTTATTCATTCTTCAGATGTGGATGCATTGATTATTTCTGACCTTGGAGCCCTTAAACTTGCAAGAGAAGAAGATATTGACATTCATATGAGCATTCAAGCTAATATTTCTAATTTTGAATCATTAAATTTACTGGAAGAACTTGGAGTTAAACGAGTTGTTCTTTCTAGAGAGCTATCACTCAATGAAATTCACGAGATTGCTGAAAATACAAAATTGGAGATAGAAACGTTTGTTCATGGTGCAATGTGTGTTGCAGTCTCTGGAAGATGTTTTTTAAGTTCTTCACTTTATGATAAAAGTGCAAACTGTGGTGAATGTTTACAGCCGTGTAGAAAAAGCTGGAAATTAATTTCTGAAGATAATGAAGAATTTGAATTAATTCAGAATGAAACTGAAAGCCAGATTTTAAGTCCAAAAGATTTATGTATGATAAAGCATATTCCTGAACTCATTGAAGCCGGAATTGATGCATTCAAGATTGAAGGAAGAGCAAGACCTGCAGATTATGTCGCAACCGTTACGAAAGTGTATAGAGAAGCAATTGACAGTTACGAAAGTGGAAACCGGGAATTTAATGATAAATGGATTGATGAGCTTAAAAAAGTCTTTAATAGAGGTTTTGATACAGGATTTTACTTTAAAACTCCTTATAAAACCAGTTCTTATAATGAAGCTACTTACATCAAAAAAGATATTGGGTCAATTGTTAATTATTATAAAAAAGTTTCTGCAGCAGAAATTAAGTTATGGGATGACCTGAAAGTGGGTGATGAAATTATAATTCAGGGAAATAAAACTGGATCAATAATTCAAACTGCCGAATCAATGCAAATTGAAGGTAAATCCATTGATTCAGCTAAAAAGGGTCAAAATGTAGGATTATCTGTTAAAGAAATAGTCAGGCCTAATGATATTATTTATAAGAGGATTTTAAGATAATTATATTTCTTCTTTAAATTGATTAAACAATCTTGAAATAGTTTCAGATGCATAAAAACTAAACTGAATATAGATTTTTTCTATTCTTTTTATTTCAATTTCTTTATAATTTATATTAAATTTATTCAAAAAAACTAGTACTTTATCTCTTTCTTCAATTGGAATGTAAATTGATACAAGATCTCCATGAAACTCTAATTTCATTTTTATCTCCAATTTTCTACTTCTTTTATG
>JAEYSH010000102.1 GCA_023434825.1 Methanobacteriota archaeon
GTTCTACTTGCCATATTTTGGAGAGTTAATCACGGCCAATATTATTATATAAAACGTCTTAATACTTCTCTTTTGTGGATAACTGTAATATGGCTTCTGTTTGTAGCTCTTGTCCCTTTTTCAACATCTTTAACTGGAGAATATGGTTATTTAACATCTGCTGAGGTATTTTTTGGTCTTAATTTACTTTTAATTGGTTTATTTTCAGCTTTAACATGGTATTATGCCACAGAAAAAAATCTAGTTGGAGATGAATTAAGCTGGAAGGAAATAAAACGCATTAGAAAATTAAATTTAGTTTTACCTATTGTTTCTCTAATAGCCATTTTGATTGCTTTGATAGCTCCTTCATGGAGTGGAATGGCATATATTTTAATTCCAATCTTTCTAAATATTATGGGTAAAGATTAGGAATTATAAAAACAATAAAGTGAAGATAGAGATATAAATTAAAAACTAGGTCTAGAAAATTAAGTATTTTTTAAATTAAAGTTATAATAAGAGTTATTTTGTATGTAAAACATGTAAATATCTGAAATATAACTTATTTCAACTATTACGCTTTTTAATTTAAGATCCACAACATGTCCTCCAGTGTTTCTCCCATCATTAATGTAGTGGAAGTGGTAATCATTGAGATTTAAACTACTTGCGGATGCAGGATACCAGAACCCCACCATTGTCCCATTTACATTTTCTAAATTAAAAATAGATTGTGTTTTTAATGCTTCAGTTAAATTAGGATATGGTTGGCTTTGTTCTTGAGGGCTTCTTGCTTTTATATAATCGTAGGTTCCCATTATTTTGAAGCAATAAACTAAATTTTTTGAGGGAACAGTTGCATTTAAAAAGGCCATTAATTGGGTGTAATTCATGGATTCATTAATAAATATTGATTTATTTGGCTTGAAATATAAAACCATAGCGTATGGCACAGTTTCAGAATCATTTACTCTGTAAATAGTACCATTTGATTTTATTTGATAAATTATGCCATTTAATTCAATCATTTCTCCATCAAGACCATTAAAAGTACCTATACCTGTATTTCCATATTTTTTTAGTTCTCCAACACTAAAATTACTTCCAAAATTACCTTCAGATAAATAATTTAATGTGCTTACTTGAAAAACAGAACTATAATCATCTATATTTGATGAATTACTGTAAGAAGCAGCTAATCCAAGAAATAATATTAAAATGATTCCTGGAAGCAGGTATTTTTTCAAAAACATAAAAACATGTTATAAAAAACAATTATATAAAGATTTAGATTAAATGGGAATAAGAAGGATTTTTGGAGGTATTATAATGAGCTGTTATATTAGATACATGAAAGATACCTTAAAAGAAATAGATATTGAGCCAGAGACTAAAGAAGAAAGGAAACATATAGATTTAACTATTAGGGGAATTATAGGTAAAAAAGAAGATGATAAATGTAATATAGTATGGAAAGAAGTCAAAAACTGGCTTCAAAAACCAAAAAGAAGGATGAATTAATGGAAAAATTGAAATCAAATCTATAAAATTAAAATTCAATTTCTAATAATTGACTTATATTGCTAATAACCTTATCTACCGCGCCATACAACTTAGCTGGATTATTCTCTTTTTGTTGTTCAGTTAAAACACCTATATCTGCTTCCTCAAGGGCAAAAATATCATTAACACTATTTCCAACCATCATAACTTTGTAATTTTCTTTTAATTCCTTTACAATTTCCATTTTTTTCCACGCGTGGGCTGTATCAAATACATTTTCACGAGGTATTCCAATAAATTCTGCAAGCTTTTGGAGTGAACCTTTTCTATCTCCTGAAGCTATGAAAATGTCAATATCACGTTTTTGAAGCTCTTTTACTACATCTATAACTTCTGGAAATACTTTTCCACCCGAAGATATGGTAAATTCAATTTTCTTTAAATTAAGAGCTACTATGATCCCTGATCCGCTGCATATCTGTACGTTATATTTTTTATCCCTAACGGCTTGAATTGTGTCCTGAATATCTTTTACCTGGGACTTGTCATCTTTAATAGCAGCCATAAGTTCTTCTTTTTCAATTTCTTTAGAGGAGTAACTTATAGAAATATCGATTTTGTTTCTATTAATGAATTCAAATATAGTTTGATTGGGTTTTGCATTTATTATACATTTTGCAGGGTCTGTCTGTAAAACAACCAGTGCTCTATGAATACCATTATCAACAAGGTCAAGAGAGCTAATAGTATCGCAAATTAAGCCTGTTTGAACATCTTTTAAAACACGATATCTTTCAATTAGTGTCCCTGAGTTATCAAATACCACTGCTTTTTTCTTTTTTGACATTTAAGAGCTCCTTGCAATATTATTAGTAGTTAATTATTTTATTTTAAATTTTTTTTATACAACATTATTACTGGTTTTTCATAGTTTAAAGTGCTTATTATTTGATAAAATTACAACATAGTATTAATAAATAATTATAAATAATTAATAAATCTTACTATTACTATAGCTTATTGGGAGAGGATTTATTGGAAATTAGAATTAAAGTTGAAGAAAATGAAGCACCTTCAAAAATTCAAAATTTATTAAATAATGGTCTAAAAGGTAAATACGTTTTACAATCTATCACTCAAGATACAAAAAGAGGAGAACATGTTTTTAGATATAAAAAGAGATAACGGAGTTATAAAAATTTAAGTTAAAAAAATAGTTTTAGTTGTGATAAGATAAAATAAGCCCCCAATAAAACCAGAAATATCCCACATATTACCATCACAGTTCTATAGGTTTTATCATTCATTATTTTTGATCCTCTGCTTGAGAAAAATGATACTATGCTGAACCATGATAAATCAGCAGACCAGTGGCCAATAATAAACCCTATTAATCCTATAATGCCTGCAAGCTCAAGTCCTTTGAACATAAATGCACATCCGACTGTAGCCCACCAGATATAAAAAAAGGGGTTAGTGATGCTGGTTATAATTCCACCCATAATAGAGCCGTATTTTTGGGTGTTTTCGTTATTTTTAATATCTGATAATTTTTCATCTGTTTTTGAAATATTATATCCCATAAAAATGAGAACGAGACCTCCAAATACTCCAATCATGAAAACTGCAGTTTGTGATCCTATAATCCAGCTTAAACCTGCTAAAATTGCTATCATTATGATTAATTCAGTTATAAAATGGCCTAATATTACAAGTGGACCTGCTTTAAATCCTTTCTTTACTGAATCTGAAATGGTAACTGTAAGCATAGGTCCTGGAACCATTGCGCCTGATAATCCAACTCCGAATGAAGTTAAAGCAAATAATACTGTTTCAATCAATTAAATCACTAAAATTAAAAAAATAAGTTATATATGTTTAATTATCCACATTTGTTTAAAACCTTCATTATCTCTGATAAATGATAATCAATAGTTTCAATTTGTTCTTTATTCAACGATTTTGTTCGCATTAAAATCCTGAATCGTTCAAAAACATGTCCCATCTTATTTAATACTTCATTTGTTGATATTTTCTTTTCCTGGAACATCTAAACACCATTTCATAGTTTGTTTTTAATGCAAATAAACTTTACTGTATATTCATCTAAATGAAAAGATAAATTACCTATTGGAGGAAATTCATCTTCTGGCCCACTCCCTGTTTAATGGCTTTTTCATAAACATTCCATGCTGTTACAATATCTTGAACTGCAAGTCCAGTTGAATCGAATACGGTAATCTCATTATCTGAGGTTCTACCAGGGACAGAACCAATTATAACATCTCCTATTTTACCGATAACATCACTTCTTCTTAAAAGGCCTTCATGAACTGGAATATTAATTTCACCGCTGTGGCTTGCCTGATCCCAGCAGTCGATAAATACTTTAGCTTTTTGAATAATATGGCTGTCTAATTCCTGTTTACCTGGTGCATCAGCACCCATAGCATTAATATGTGTTCCAGCATCCACCCATTTAGATTTAACTACGGGTTCACGTGAAGGTGTTGTGGTTAAAAGGACATCAGATCCCTTAACAGCTTCTTTAATAGTGTCAACGGCCTTTACATCAATTCCATATTTTTCGGAAGCTTCTTCCGCGAAATTTTCTCTTGTTTGGCATGTTCTGCATGAAACTTTAACTTCTTTAATATCCATTACTTCACTTATTGCTTCAAGTCCAGTTGCTGCTTGAACTCCGGCTCCAACCAGTCCAACTACTTCAGAATTGTCTCTTGCAAGATATTTTGTAGCAACTCCTGCTGCCGCGCCTGTTCTCATGTTT
This sequence comes from Methanobacteriota archaeon, assembly GCA_023434825.1. Taxonomy (GTDB): domain Archaea; phylum Methanobacteriota; class Methanobacteria; order Methanobacteriales; family Methanobacteriaceae; genus Methanobacterium_D. The sequence continues at coordinate 4,274 of JAEYSH010000102.1, forward strand.
GTAATCCATGTTCCGTCCATGACTGAAATTGGAAATCCAGTTTCAGGATCTACAAGTTCTATCATTGCCATTACGGTAGGTAAACCAAATTTCCTTGGATTATCTGGATGTACGTTAACGTTTTTTACTCCTGATTCATCCATACCTCGAATGAAACAGGGCATGATTCTTAAATCTCCTTTGAATTTTTTGTAAAATAAATATTTTTTAGCCGGCATTTGGACCTTACGTGCTGCATGAACCTCATATGCAGTTTCTACGCTTTCTATAACTTCTTTCATGTTTATAAGGCTACTAATTTGGCTTTGATTTAACAATATTGTTTCATGCATCAAATACACCTCTTATTAATATTGTAACTATTTGTTTTTATATTCTATTAAATATTCCTATTTGTGTATATAATTACACTAATTGTGAAATGAATATTTAATAATTAGATTGTATTGGGCATCGTTTTAATAAAAAACATTTTTCTTTATATTTTAGAATTAAAAATTTAAGTCCAGTAAAAGTTTAAAATAGTTTTTTTGTCATTTTACTGATTTTTAACTCATTTAAAAAGTATTTATTTAAGAATTAACGGTTATAATAGTATATTATTAAACATTTCTGAAGATAAATTATTCGTAATGATATAGATTAAAAAATTTAAGAAATAAATAAAGGATTCAGATGAATATTGATTTAAACAAGCGATTCTGGGAAGTAGATTCTTTAAGGGGCATTGCAATAGTAATGATGGTGACATTTCACCTTATTTTCGACCTTTATTACTTTGGAGTATACAATTTTGACGTTCATTCTGGATTTTTATGGTGGTTTGCACGTATAACCGCATCTATGTTTATTTTTCTTGTAGGTGTTTCATTAAGTCTTAGCTATTCAAGAACGATCTTAAAAGGAAATTACGGAACTCAAAATCAGCTTTTTTTCAAATATTTAAAAAGAGGACTTAAAATATTTGGATATGGGCTTATAATAACAGCAGTAACATGGATATTCATTGGAAATGGATTTATCATCTTTGGAATCCTGCATCTTATTGGAATAGCTATTATTCTGGAGTATCCATTTTTAAAACGTAAATATATAAATTTAATTTTGGGTTCTTTTTTTATTGCAGCAGGAATTTATTTAATGAGCTTTACATTTGATTTTTATGGGCTTTTATGGCTTGGATTTACTCCTTATAATTTTTATACTCTTGATTACTTCCCGTTATTGCCTTGGTTAGGTGTAGTGTCGTTGGGGATATTTTTAGGAAATACACTTTATGAAAATTATAATAGACGTTTTAAATTACCTGATCTGTCAAAAAATGTGTTGATAAAATTTTCAGGTTTTTTAGGGAAACATTCGCTGCTTATTTACTTAATTCACCAGCCAATATTACTTTTTATCCTTTATCTTTTTGGATATTTAGATCCAAATTATTTCTTTTAAAGAACCCGCTTTGTAAAATAAATCATAATAAAATTTTTATAATTTAAGTTTTTATAGTTGGCCAATAATATTTACTAATATCTATAAAATTTAAAATCAATATTTAAAATAACTAAATTTTACATTCATAGGTGTGGGCATGAATATCATAAATAAGGAACGATCAATTAAAAATCATGAAATAACAGCACTAGATAACTTAGAAGAATCATTAAAAAACATTAAAAGTAAAAATGATAAAATTAATGCATTTTTAGAAGTAAAAGAAGAAGAAGCTGTTGAAGCTGCGCAAAAAGTTGATGCAAAAATTAAAAAAGGCGAAAAAGTTGGAAAACTCGCCGGTTTAACCATTGGAGTTAAAAGCAATATTAATATTGAAGATTTTATAATTTCAGCCGCTTCTAAAACTCTTGAAAATTACATTGGAAGCTATGACGCTACTGTAATTAAAAGAATCAGGGATGAAGACGGTATCATTCTTGGAACAACTAATATGGATGAGTTTGCAGCGGGAAGCTCAACTGAAACTTCTTATTATGGAGTAACAGACAATCCTGCAGCTCCTGGAAGAATTCCCGGCGGTTCAAGCGGAGGTAGTGCAGCAGCAGTTGCAGCACAAATGTGTGATTTATCTCTTGGTTCAGATACTGGAGGTTCTATAAGGAATCCTGCGTCTCATTGTGGAGTTATGGGGTTTAAATCAACTTATGGTGTTGTTTCAAGGCAAGGTTTACTTGATCTAGCTATGAGTCTTGAACAAATTGGTCCATTTGCTCAAGACGCTAGTGGAATTGCTTTAATGCTTGATTCCATTGCTGGATATGATCTAAAAGAGTGTATGACCTTAAAAGATACTCCTGATTTTGAAGGAATTACTGAAAATACTCAAGAAATCATGAAAGGAATGAAAGTGGGTGTAGTAAAGGAATTCTTTGATGTATCTGATGATAGGATAGTTAATATAATTGAAGGAAGGATCGATGAAATGCAGGAGATGGGTGCAGAAGTAGTTGAATTAAGCTTCAAATATCTTGATTTATGCATTCCAACTTATTACCTCATAAACTATGTTGAATTCTTCTCTGCTACAAGAAAATATGATGGTCGAAAATATGGATCCAGAATAGAAGAAGTTTGTGGAGAAGAAGTTTTAAGAAGAATACACACTGGTTCTTACATCAGTCAGAAAGAATACAGCGGTAAATACTATAAAAAAGCATTGCAGGCAAGATCACTTATTAGAAAAGAAATTACGAACCTTTTAAATGGTGTAGATGCTTTAGTTAGTCCAACAGTTCCAAAGCTTCCGCACAAGCTTGGTGAATCATTAGATCCTATGGAAATGTATGCATATGATGTTTTAACAGTTATAGCAAACCTTGCAGGAATTCCGGCAGGAAGCATGAAGGCTGGAGAAGTAGATGGAATTCCAGTTGGTCTCCAGATGCAGGGAAAGCCACTGGATGATGCCAAAATAATTCAGATGATGGCAGCACTTGAATGAATTCAATAATTCATTTCTTATTTTTTATTTAGATCGTAATTCAAAAGTGGAAAAATGAAAAAAATAGGTCTTCTCTACGTAAAAGGGTCACTTCCAGTTTTTGAAAACTTTGGGGAACTTCCAACTCATATTGTTAAAGAAAATGGTTTGGTTAACGGACAAAAGGCCCATAAAGCTTTAGATGGTTTAATTATTCCCGGAGGAAGTATAATTGAATCACGGAGTGTTAACGATACTTTAAAATCAGAAATCAGTAAAATGGAAAAGGACGGCAAATTTATTTTTGGAATGTGCTCAGGTTTCCAGCTTCTTGCAAATAAAGTAGACATAGGAAGACGATCTCCATGTCCAATTGAAAGAGAAGGGCTTGGAATTCTGGATGTAAGCTTTAAACCAATGATTGGAACTGATCGGGTTGAAGCAGAAATCCTTGATGACTCATTTTTAACTAATGGAATGACCGGGGAAAAAGTCACAGGTTTTCATTGCCATACGTATGGTTTAATAGAAGGAAATGCTCCAGAATTGTTTTTAAGTACAGTAAGAAGAACAGATTATCAGGATAACCCTAGAAAAATATTATCTGGAGTTAGAAATGATGAAGGTAATGTTATAGGAACAATGGTGCATGGCTGTCTTGATGAAAATCCTTCACTTGTAAAAAATATTCTTAATTACATTGATGCGTCAGAAAAAGACTTTTTAGAAATTCAAGACAAAAATAAAGAATTAATTTCTAAAATTAAAACTGAAATCGGCATTGATACAAATATTTGCGCAAAAACTTCAAATATAGAATCGGCTCAAAAAACCCCTAAAATGTTAATGATTGCAAGTACCGGTTCTGATTCTGGAAAAACATTCCTAACAACTGGTATGGTTGGAGTTTTAAGAAAAAGGGGCTATAAAGTAGCTGTATTGAAGGTAGGTCCAGATATTAGGGATATAGTTCCTTCTCTTTATCTTAATAAAGAAAATATGGAAAAATTTTCATCTATTAAAATTGGAGCACTTGGATGGAAAGATTTAGAGGAAATAATTAAAGATCTTGGAACTAAAAATTATGACATTGTTCTTGTAGAAGGAGTGATGAGCGCTTTCACAGGAACTTTAAATGAGAAAATACCATATTCAACAGTTGAAATTGCAAAAGCAGCAAATATTCCAGTTATAATCACTACTTCCTGCAGTAAAGGAGGAATAGAGACTGCTGCAGTTGATATTGTGGGCCATATTGAAATTATGGGTAAATTGGGATTAAAAACAAGCGGCGTGATACTTAACCGGGTTTATGATAAATCTATTTCAAAAACAGCATCATCATTTATTAAAAATAGGACAGATGTCGATGTTATTGGTGAAGTTCCAAAAATCAAGATGAAAGAAAGAGGCAACACTCCTGAAGTGGAAATTAAACTAGAAGATTTCTGTTTAAGTGCCATGAAAACAGTTGAAGAGCACTTAAATATTCATCAAATTCTTGAAATGGCACAAATACCACAATTTAAAGGATATATGCCTTATGATGATATTTTAAAAAGTTTCAATTAAAAAAATAAATTTATTGGCCTATAAATTTATTATAGGCGTTTATTACTTCTTCTCCACTTAAAAAGAGTAATCCTTCTTTTTCTGCGTATTTTTCAACTTCTGTGGTTGGAAGTGAGTTTCCAGTTAAATCGTCCATCATTTCACAGCAAACAGCTACTGGAGTTAAACCTGCCATTTTAGTAAGGGCAATACTCATTTCGGTGTGGCCCTGGCGTTTTGTTAAAAGTCCTTCTGAACCTCTAAGTAGTGTTACGTGACCCGGTGCTCTGAAATGTGCTCCAAAATTGTCATAATCTTCATTTTTACACATTAATGCAAGTTCTTTTATAGTTAAAGCCCTATCATTATCTGTTATACCAGTAAATGTTTCTCTATGGTTTACAGTCAACGAAAAAGCTGATCTTTCATCGTATGGAATATCATTTGGTGAAAGTTCTCCAAGTAATGGATATTTATCCTGCGCTGCTTCCATTACATCAGTCATAAAAGGTAATCTGAGCTTTTCTGCTTCCTGGTGGGATACAGCAGTACAAACTAATCCTCCAGCATCATTTCTCATCCTTGCTAAGTGTTCAGGTTTTATAAATTCCGCAGCGACAATCATATCTGTTTCTCTTTCCCTGTTATCGCTATCAAAAACTAAAATGATTTCTCCGTCTTTAAATGCCTTCAATGCATCGTCTATCATTTGATTATAGCTCCTTTAAGTTGTTTGTAAATTTTATATAATTTATGAATTCAACTATTGGTTATAATACAAAGTACTATATAAGGAATTCTCATTTAAAACTAACAATACCTTAACAAATATTATGTAATCAATATATTTATTTATATTCAATAATCAATACTGCTTTAAAAAACTTATTTATAATATATAGTACATTAAAATTAATTATTATGTAATTTAAGCTTTTTTTAATTAAAAAAATAATATTATAAAGAAGGAATCTATTTCCTTCTTATTAACCCGCCAAGAACCATTAAAACTGCTAAAATCAGTAATGGTAATGGAATTCCTGTTTCCTGCATCCCTATGGTTTTAGTCGCTGCTTTTGCTGTGCTTCCGTTTGTGTTAATTGTGGGGTTAATATGGATGTTTAAGGGTATTATGGTATCTCCTGAATATCTGTTGTATGTATGTGTTAGTATAATTGGGTTTAGTACAAAATTGCCTATTTTTTGTGGATTGAAAGTGAAAGTGATATAAGGATCTCCTACTTTCACATCTCCTACATACCAGATTACGGTTCTAGTTTTTTCATCATAATGCCATGTTCCTTGGTCCACGCTTGCAGTTATGAATTTTAGTCCTTCGGGGATTGGGATTTTGATTATAACGTTTTTAGCAGTATGTGGTCCTTTATTTCCAAGTTTGAGAGTAGTTGTGAATATTTCTCCCAAATTTACAGTTATATTTTGAAATGTCCCTGTAATGTATAAATTGGATTGTTGGTCTGCATTGGATACTCCAGTTGGTCCTGGCACGTATATGGAATAGCTTGCCCATTTATGTGAATTAGGAATGTCATATTGGTCTACGTGGCTTAAACTAGCATTTACTGTTAATTCTGGTGTGTTGTTTCCTGTTGCGGTTACTAAAGCAAAGATGCTTAAATATGCATTACATCCTGCAGGCACATTTCCAACATTCCAGGTGATAGTCCTGGTGTTTTGGTCATATGCTGCGTTTCCTACACCTCTTGTGGTGCAGGCGATGTATTCATATCCTTCTCCAATTAAATCAGTTACTATTACTCCTGTTGCGTCTGTTGGCCCGGTATTTTTAATTGTTACTGTATATACTATTGTTTGATAGTATCCTGATTCTGATTTGTAAGTTTGAGAGGTTGTATCATAGTAAGCTGGATGTTGGTACACATCCATATTCACTTCGGGGGTATAATTACCACTTAATGTGAAAATACAAGTTTGAGCATTATTATCATAATTCCAATCTTTTTCACCTTGCCCAGTTTTAATTGCGGTATTCACAAAAGTACCAGAACCATTAATCAAGGATTTTATAGTAAGTTTTGTAATTTCACTAACATTTAATGAAGGTATAGTCCAAATAATCTTATTATTTGAATCAATAGTGTAAGTTCCTGAATCAGGGGTGATTATTGGATTTGTTAATCTTGTTGGTAGCGCGTCGGTTATTTGTATTGCTGTAGCATTATTTGGTCCATTATTGGTCACTGTTATGGTGTAGGTTAGGTATTGTCCGTCTGTTTCTGTGGAGTTTTTTTGTGTTTGGTTTACTTGGATATCTGCAGATTCAGGGACATATATGCTCCAGCTTGAGGACTTATTTTGGCCAGGAGTATCGTATTGGTCTACATGATATAAACTGGCGTTTACTGTTAATTCTGGTGTGTTATTTCCTATTCCAGTTACTAATGCGAATATGCTTAAACATGCTTTAGTATTTGCAAGCATATTGGAAATGTTCCAAGTGATAGTTCGGGTGTTTAGATCATATGTTGCGTTTCCCGCTCCTTCGGTGCTTAATCCTACGAACTCATACCCATTTCCTATTAATTCTTTAATTATCATGCCTGTCGCATCATCCGGTCCAGTATTTTTCACTTCAACTAGATATACGAGTACATTATAGTAATCTGACCAATTTTGATAAGCTCCTGCAAGACTATCATAATACCAAGGCTTTTGATCAACACTAATATTTACAATCGGCACGTAGATTGTCGCACTTGAGTTGTCATTATATGGATTTGGATCTATTTGATCCTCAGCTATTTTGGTTGCAGTATTTGTGGTATTTAAACCTGTGAAACTACTTGTTACTGTTCCTGTAATTGTAAAAGTAGCATTTGAACCATTTGCAAGTTCGGGAATGGTCCAGATATTATTTTGATATGTTCCTGTTGAAAGGTGAATGGAAAGATTATCAAAATGAGGAGGTATAGTATCTGCTATCTGAATATTAGTAGCGGTATCGGGCCCGTTATTTTTAACAGTCACAGTAAAAGTAACGGTATCTCCAACATTTGGTCTTGAATTGTTCACAGTTTTGTTTACTTCAATATCGGCAGATGGAATCTCAATTGTAGTATAAACTGTTTGATGATCAACTGTTGCAGATACAGTAGCAATTCCAGGAGTTGAATTAGGGCTAAAAGTACTATTTGAAGCACCCATATATGTACTGTTGTTTATTGGATTCATAAATCCAATATTAGATCCGAAAAACACAGGTATATCATCAGGTACCCACGCTTTGTAATCATAGTACTCAAGAATATTCCATCCTAAGTTGTTCCAATTGAGATCTGCTACAATTTTAGATGTTTGATCTACATTTAATTTATTTGGAGTTGCATTTATACTAAGAATTATCCACGGCGCGTAATAAGAATTATCTATGTTACTTCCAACTATTTGAGTCACTAGTTCATTGTTGTCATTATTAGTGCCCCACCAGTTATTAAATAAGCGTTTTATGCTATTATCACTGGAAAAATTTAAATAAAATGCTTGAGGTGCATTATCTACAATATGACATAAAGATACATCAATATAATGATTTTCACCAGAGTAAAGACCGCCTCCAACTCCAAATGAGCCATTTTTGCCTCCATTTTCTCCTTGTGCCCCATTACCGGCATGATTGTTTGTAATGGTGCTTTGATCCATCATTAACTTTAGATTATATACATTACTTGCAGTTATTGCAATTCCACCACCATTATTTCCATTTCCACCGTTACCTTTTTTGCTGCTGTCATATCCTGGAGAACCACCGCTTCCTGCATAGTTATTGTCAATTATACTTTTAGTTATGCTTATTACTTCAGAGTTATTTTGACTGTTAGTGATGTATATCCCACCACCTAAACCTCCGTTTCCCCCATTTCCTGGCTCAGTACTTGGATTGTAGTCGGGAATATTGATGCTAGCACCGGTTCCACCATTACCTGCTTTGTTGTTAGATATATGGCAGTTAATAACTTCAATTTGGTTGAAAATTACTAATCCTCCACCATTTCCACCGGTTGCACCATCTTCACCAGGATACCTGCTTACTGGATTTCCATTTCCACCGTTTCCGGCTGTATTATTATTAATGGTAGTATTTTGAAGACTGTTTAACTTGCCTATGCTATATATTCCTCCTCCAGAACCACCAATTCCTGCTATTGCAGGATTTACTTTGTAAAGGTTATCCATTGCTGAGATATCATCGAAATATAATCCTCCATCTCCTCCTTTTCCAGCATTGTTATTATTGATTATAGTATTTGTAATGGAGGTTATAGTCCCGCTGTTGAATATTCCTCCTCCATTACCTCCATTAGCTCCATCTCCAGGGTCAAGAGTTGATACTTGAGAGTTACCTACTTCTGGTGGATCATTATCTGGCGGATCTGGTGGAAATTCATCATCCTTAAAACAGGCCTCTCCTTTTCCCCCGTTACCTCCTTTTCCAGCAGAGTTATTACTGATAGAAGATCCATTTATGGTTAATGTTCCAGTATTATAGATTCCTCCACCACTTCCGCCATTACATCCATCTGTTCCAACATAATAGTATTGATCCTTTTTCCAATCTGCATCTTGACCATTAGGGCCATCACTGGCTTTATTGTTTGTAATTTGGCAGTTAGTAATGTTGAGATTTCCAGTATTGTAAATTCCTCCTCCATTACCTGCAGAATTATCACCCGGAACTCCGCATTTACAATTAAATAACGCATGATTATTATTTATGATAGATTCTTCAAGGGTTAAATGACCTACGTTATATATGGCGCCACCATCACCGCCGAAATCTCCTTTTCCACTATTATTATCACTTATAATGGCATATTTTATGTAAAAATTACCTTTATTGTATATGGCTCCAGCTCTGCCTCCTTTACCATAATCTCCACCATCATCACTGGAATCCGGCTCTCCACCGTTTCCTGCAGTATTATTACAAATTTGTACATAAGCTAATGAATTTCCAGTAATGTTTAATGTTCCGTTATTATAGATTCCTCCGCCATAGCCCCCATCTCCGCTATGATGGCCGTCACCACCATCTCCGGCATTATTATTATGTATATTAAAATTTGAAAGAATTGTTAAATTACCCTCATTGTAGATTCCTCCGCCGGATCCTCCATTTCCTCCGTTATTAAAACTTTGGAAGTAATCTGAACCGTCCCCAGCGTTCCCTGCTTTATTATTATATATATCGCAGTTTTCAATGGTTAGAGTATTATTATTATAGATTCCTCCTCCATTTCCACCGTCTCCACCATTTTGATCACCAGAATATTGTCCTCCTTTTCCTGCGTAATTATCATTTAAAATACAATTTTGGAGGTATAAAATACTGATATTATAGATTCCGCCTCCATTACCTCCCTGAGCTCCATCTTTGTTACTACAGCCATCTCCGCCTTTTCCAGCGTAATTTGCAGTCATGTTAGAATCAGTAATGTTTAAATTACCATTGTTGTATATAGCTCCGCCGCATCCGGCACTACCTGGTACTGATCCAGTAGTTGCTGCATTAGAACCGTTTGTTGCATTGTTATTATGTATATAACAATTTAGGATGGTTAAAATGTTGGTATTGTATATAGCGCCTCCATTTCCACCATGTCCACCATCTAGCTCAGCATAAGCAGATCCGGCAGTTCCAGCTCGACTATTACATATTTCACCATTTGTAATGGTCATTTTCCCACTGTTATATATAGTACCTCCATTACCTCCGTTTGAGGCATTTGAAGACCCGCTTGCATCTGAACCTTTACCTGCATAGTTCCCGTTAAAATTAGAATCTGTAATAGTTACGTGGCCAGTATTATAGATGGCTCCACCATCTCCACCGTTACCACCTTCCAGATCTCCAGCATTTCCACCATTTCCAGCAAAATTGCTATTAAAAATACAATTTTGGACTGTTAGGGTATTACAGTTGTATATTCCACCGCCGTAGCCTCCATCTTGCCCATTTTTTTGATCCTTGGTACTTCCACCATTCCCGGCAAAATTACCTGTTAAATTACAGTTTTGGAGGGTTAAAGTTCCATTATTATAAATTGCTCCGGCATATCCGGCATTTCCTCCATTGTGACCGTTTCCTGCATAGTTCCCGTTAAAATTAGAATTTGTAATATTTACAGTACCTTTGTATATGTAGATTGCTCCACCATACCCTCCAGATGCTCCCCAACTCTCTGGACATCCGGAGTTACCTCCACCATCTCCAGCATAGTTATCTTTAAAAGCACAATTTTGAATGTTTAACGTACCGGCACTGTATATAGCACCCCCGTTACCTCCATTTTTTGCATCAGTTGAGGGAGTAGCATCTCCACCATCTCCCGCATAATTACTTCCAAAATAGCAGTTTTGGAGGTTTAATGTACCGGTACTATATATTGCACCTCCATCTCCACCTTTTCCTATGCCACTACCTGTGTTAGGACTATCACCATCTCTAGCACGGTTATTTAAAAAATTACAGTTTTGAACAGTTAAAGTACCTTTATTATTATAGATAGCTCCGCCAGGATCTCCATCATGTCCATCTAGTGTATCATGTGCTTCACCATTTTGTAAAGTTAAATTTAAAATGTTAACAATAAAACCACTGTCAATATAGAAAATATAATCATTATGTTCTGCATCAATAGTGGTATTTCCATTCCCGTCTTTTCCATTACCGATAATAGTTAAATTCTTGTTAATGGTTATTTTTCTATTATCATCGCCTTTATACGTCCCACTTGAGATATAAACAGATCCATTACTTGCAACTGTTCCTATAGCGTTACTTATGGTCTTTTTAGGATATTCCCAAGAATTACCACTATTTGAATCACTTGCATGGCTACTAGACGCATTAACATAAATATTGTAGCTGCTGCTACTTCCTAAGTCTAAAGGATCCTCTGCACATGCAGTGCCAATACAAGTTAAAATGAAAATTGTTAAGGTTAAAACAAATATAATTTTATTTTTGATATTTTATCCCCCTTTATGCCGATATTTACAAATGAGCGTTGAATATATTTTTAAGACTTAATTCTAAAAATTAAGCTGATTGGAGTATATTGATACGCTGAAACATTCATAATAACCTCACTTAGTATTAATAATACTCAATTTAGGTTTTATCTTAAGATTTGGTTTAGTGGGCGCTATTATATTAACTTTTCTTTTTTTATTTTTTTTAATTAACATGAAAGAATTTAAATTTTCCTTATAAAAGTAAAATATTAGATTTTAAAGGATTATTGTATAAAAAAAACTGCTAAAAAATGAAATTATCCCAGAAAAATTAATAATAACTGATTTTTGCATCTATTTACTATCTTAAATTATATTAATATAAAAAATTCCATACTAATTTAAGTGAAAATCAATGAGCGCAATAACAGGAATATTTTACAGAGATGGGCGAAAAGTTGACCCTGAACTTATTAAAAAAGTGAATGATAGGTTATCTCATAGAGGACTGGATGAATCAGCGGTTTATTGTAAAGGAGTTATTGCGTTAGGCCATCAAATGCTGCACACTACACCAGAATCTCTCCATGAAAAACTTCCATTTTATGATGAGAAATCAGGTTTAGTTATCACTGCAGATGCTAGGATAGATAACCGAAAAGAATTATCTGAAGAATTAGATATTGAAGATAAAGTGAATATTTCTGATAGCTATTTTATTTTGAAAGCTTACCAAAAATGGGGCGAAAAATGCCCAGAACATTTACTGGGTGATTTTGCATTTGCTATCTGGGATGAAAATAAAGAACATTTGTTTTGTGCAAGAGATCACATGGGTGTGAAGCTTTTTTATTATTACTTAGATGATGATGTTTTTGTTTTTGGAACAGAGATTAAAGCGCTGTTTGCTGTTCCAGAAGTTCCAAAAGAATTTAATGAAGATATGATTGCCATGTTTTTAATGGCCCTCAATGATTCTAAATCCACATTTTATAAGGATATTGTATGTTTTGCTCCTGCACATTCCCTAACAATCGATGATAAAATAAGTAAAAAAAGGAAATACTGGGAGTTAGATAGAGATTCGGAAATAAATCTGGATTCTGAAGAGGAATATGTCCTTAAATTCCGTGAATTATTTGAGGAAGCAGTTAATTGTAGACTAAGAAGCGCATTTCCCATTGGATTTCAGTTAAGTGGAGGATTGGATTCTTCTTCAGTATTATGCATGGCTAAAAAAATTCTAAATGCCAATGATGGATATAAATGCGAGATTAATTCATTTTCAATTGTTTTTAAGCATATTCCCTGTGATGAAAGTTTTTTTATTAAAAAGGTTACTGATACTGGTGGAATTAGGCCTAATTTAGTTTTTTGTGATGAATTAAGTCCATTGGAGAAAATAGAAAATAAACTATGGCATCAAGAACAACCAGTTTACACTCCAAATATAGCGCTTATATGGAATATGTATAAAAAAATGCAGGAAAAGAATATGCGCGTAGTCTTAGGGGGTGAAGGGGGAGATTATGTTATTTCACATGGCAAATACTACTTTCGTGATCTTGCAGTATCCTGGGAATGGAAAACACTTTTCCATGAATTAAATTCCCATTCGGAGAATAGTAATAAGAGCTTTTATGGATTATTTAAAAATAAAATTTTTTTTCCTTTAATTCCAGAATCATTAAAGGGACCAATACGTCCCTATTATAATAAAACGTCTAAAATAAGTATTTTAAACAAGGAATTTGCAAAAAGAATAAAAGCAGAGGAATATTTGAATGATCTACACTTTAAACCTGAAATAGACAATAATACTGCAAAAAAAGCACATTATCTTATCTTAACTAAAGGAATTATTGAACATACTGAATTATTGGATAGGGCAGCTTCAGCTTTTTCAATTGAACCCAGACATCCTTTTTTAGACAAGAGATTGGTGGAATTTTGTTATGCCATACCAACTGAAATTAAATTTAAATCAGGATGGAGTAGATATATTCTACGTATTGCTATGAATAATATTTTACCCCGAGAAGTCCAATGGCGCTCGGGTAAAATGAATATATCTCCTTTTTATAAGAAAAATCTAATTTTATTTGAGAATAATATAATAAATGAAATAGCAAATTCCAACGAAATTGAAAAATATGTTGATAAAAAAATTATTAGAGATATTTATGAAGATTATAAGAAAGGAAATGATGACATTTATGATTTATGGTTAGTATTGATGTTATTTTTATGGTTAAAAAATTGAATTCACTTTGTTATTGGGATATTAAACTGAGCCAGCGCCGTTTAAATCTCCATCTCCATCTCCAGGTCCTTTAGTGATAGTTTTTATAGTTCCAATTTTTTTGATCCCAGGTTTTTCATAGGTTGATTTTTTTTCCAAGTTTGTCTCCCCTTAACGAAATTAATAAATCATGTTAGTTAATACTGTTATTTAAACTATGTTGGAATAATAATAAAATTATAAATATTTATTTTAAAAAATAGTTAATAATTAAGGATTATTTTAACAGAATCTCCATCTTTAATGCTTAATTTTTCTTTAATATTCTCAGAAGCTATAAATTCCAGTATATTTTCTCCATGCGTAGTTTTTTTAGGAAAAACAATCGCTCCTTCGATTTTGTCATTCAAAACGGCTTTAAGAACCATTACATCTCCAAAATTTTCTTTACCTTCGATTTTCATAATTTTATCTTCGGGCATTTTATGGATGTCATCAATTTCATTTTCACCTATTTTAATATTTAATGTGCCTGGAAAAGGGGTAAACTCAAGCTTTTCTTTAAATTGAGTTTGATACACTGGTTGGGACATGAAATAAGCACCTTTTCCCTGTCCTGAACTTACTATTCCTTTTATTTCCATTTAAATCACCATTTTAATTATTTCATAAATATTAACTAATTTCATTTTTCATTGTTTCTGTAGCTAAAATATGGGCCTTTCTTACTGGTTCAGGCATTTTAAACACAGAAGTTTTAAATATAATATCAATTGCAGATTTAAGAGATATTTTATGGCCTATACTTATATATTTACCATTAGTATATGCTCCAACAACTTCTTTACTGGATAAAATATATTTAATCCCATTTATAATCTTGAAGCTGTATTTTCCAGGCGGTAATTGTTTGGCAATTCCAATTGAAGGAGTATTCATTAATAAACCAACATGGGAAGCAAGCCCGAATCTTCGTGGATGCATTATCCCGTGACCATTAATCATTAAAACATCATAATTGTTTTTTAGACTTTTTAAAACTCTAATTGTTGCATCAGCTTCTCTAAGCCCAAAAAAACCTGAAATATAAGGAAATAATAGCTCTACTTTAAGAGTTTTCTCTTCTAAAACATCAAGAGTTTCGAGATCAATTAGAACTGCTGCAGCAATTGCAATGTTCTCTTTTTCAAATGAAATATCTGCTCCTGCAATATTTTCAATTTTTTGGAAGCTATTTTTTTTTATTATTTCCCTAGAAAGATTATTTTGAATTTTTGAAAGTTCCTGCGTTAGATTAAATGAATACATAATATTAATCTTTAATTTCAGCAGTTATGGTACAGAAAACAGGCCCTCTTAAATCTATTGCTTTATTTTTACTGGTTATATAACTTAGTGCCACTTCATCAAGCTTTAAATTTATATCTGATAGGGATCTGGATATTGGTACTCTAATTGTAACCTCTTCAGCACCGCTTACTATCATTTCTTCAATTTTATATGCTGCATCAGCTGCAATACCGTCCATGTAACTTATTTCTGTTGATATTCCTTTATCTAATGCATCCAGAGCTTTTTCATCCTCAACATCTTTAATTGGAACTCCAATAATGTCGCCATGATTTATATAAACTTTATTCCATGCAGCAGGACCTAAAAGCTTTGTACCTTTTTCAGGCTCTAATACCTTAACGACTATATTTTTGCCTAAAAATTCCCCTTCAAATGCTTTAAATTCACATGGTGAAGCGGCATCACCATTTTCTTTAAATGTGGCAAGTATGTTACTCATTAATTCCTTTCCCTCATCAGTTGCAGGATAATAATTTATTCTAAGCATTGAAGCCATTTCTCTATCTGAAAGAGACCATTTGCCATGTGTTTCTGCATAAACCATTTCTCTTACGTCAGTTTGGTTGTAAAGGAGCATAGCGATTCTTTCAACACCTACTCCAATATTCAATACATCATTTTCAATGCCATATTTAGCAAGTGCAATTGGCGAATATAATCCGAATGTAGCTACTTCGACCCATTCATTTAACTTTGGATGATATCCATAAACTTCGGTTTGAGTCCCTTCAATGTAATATTTGGATTTTTTCTCATCGGGAACGAATTTAAATTTCTCAAAACCGAAATATTCCAGTAAACTTTCGGAAATAGCCTTACCAAGGTCAAGGGAAACTTCATCATCAACTACCACACAGGATGCAGAGTGATATGTCATTAAATGGCTTGCATCTTCACGTTGTTCTCTTCTAAAGCACCGGTCAATGGAAAACATCTTAACGGGGAGTTTTCTTTTGTTATTAATTGCGCTGAGGGTTATAAACCATCCTGATGTCATGTGAGATCTTAAAGTTGTTTTTGAAGGAACTGGAGTTAATTCACGGATTTCCGGAAAGATTTTTTCAAGAACACGAAGTCCCATATCGTCTTCAACTTCAAGGGCCTGTGAGACCTCTAAAACTAAATCATCACCGCTTACATCTCCTTTTTTATATCCTCTGAAAACTTCTTTTAGACCTTCAATTTTAGAGTCATCTAAAGAAATGCCTAAATTTTTGATCCTTTCAATTTTATCCATTCCAATTCCAATATCTGGTCTTGGTAGTCCTGCAATGTAAAAACATCTATCTAAAACTGCCGGCGCTTCAGGACCGAACTGCTTGTAGATATGTTCCTCTTCAATGAAAACGGGATTTACTGTCTCTTTAAAACCTAAATTTAAATAAGCCTGTCTTAACTGCGCTACTGTGTCATAGAGCATGTGGCTTTTACCTGTTTCAAGCTTCAAACGAGGATATTCATCGTCGTGATGGGGTTTTTTAATAGTCTGGGAGGTCATCATCCATGCCCCTTCAAAATCCTTCTTTGCAAGCTTTATAATCTTTTTTTTATCCAAGAAATGCCTCCTAAATGTCTGTTAAAGTGATAATCAATTTTTTTATAAAAATTATGCCTATTTTTAATAGATATTAAAGTTTTTTTAATTGATCTCATTTATATTTACTCTCGTGTTATAATTTAAATAACTGAACAATCTAAAAATTTATTATGGAAAGTAAGGTTTATGAACACGATGTTCTGGTAATAGGCTCTGGAGGAGCGGGATGTAGGGCAGCAATAGAAGCATCAAAACATGATTTAAGCGTTTTAATAGTATCAAAAGGATTATCATTCAAATCAGGATGTACAACACTTGCTGAAGGAGGTTATAACGCCGCATTTGCGACAGTTGATTGTGCAGACACTCCACAAGTGCATTTTGATGATACGCTCAAAGGAGGAGCTTACTTAAACGATGAAAAGTTAGTAGAAATTCTGGTTAATGAATCTCCTCAAAGATTAATTGAGCTTGAAAGTTACGGAGCACTTTTTGACAGGCAGAAATCTGGTGAAATAAACCAGCGGCCGTTTGGGGGACAAACATTTAGGCGTACATGTTTCCAGGGAGATCGAACAGGTCATGAAATGATGATTGCTTTAAAAGAAGAGGTTATTAAGAGGGAAATCGAAACCTTAGATGAAATAATGATAACATCTCTTATAATGGATGAATCTGGACAATCTGTTATTGGGGCTACTGGATTTTCACTTGGAGACTCTAAATTATTAATTTTTAAAGCAAAATCTGTGGTTATGGCATGTGGGGGCGCAGGATGGCTTTATCCTGTAACTTCGAACACACTCCAAAAAACTGGAGATGGATATTCGCTCGCATATGATGCTGGTGCAGATTTACTGGATATGGAACAGGTTCAATTCCACCCAACAGGCATGATTTTCCCAGAATCGAGGAAAGGAGTTCTTGTAACAGAAGCAGTTCGTGGTGAAGGTGGAAAACTTATTAATTCTGACGGCGAAAGGTTCATGACAAATTACGACCCACGTGGGGAACTTGCAACCAGAGATATCGTTGCAAGATCTATTTATAATGAAATCAGGGAAGGAAGAGGAACTCCAATGGGCGGAGTTTATCTTGATGTAACTCATTTAGATGATGAAGTTATTGAAGAAAAACTTGAAACAATGCTTTTACAGTTCCAGGATGTTGGCGTTGATATTAGGAAGGAACCAATGGAAGTTGCACCGACTGCACACCATTTCATGGGCGGAATTAGAATAAATGAAGACGGTGAATCTACTGTTAAGAATTTATTCGCTGCTGGTGAAGTAACTGGCGGAGTACATGGTGCAAACAGGCTTGGTGGGAATGCACTTGCAGATACTCAGGTATTTGGGCGACGTGCTGGAGAATCAGCCGCAGAAAACGCGCTTGAAAACGAAATAATCTCAAATGATGAATTTGTTGAAGCAGAAAAAGAGCGAATACAGGATCTCATTAAAAATGGTGAAGTTTATCCAATTGAAATTAAAAAAGAACTGGAAGAAGTAATGTGGAAAAATGTAGCTATAATAAGGAATGAAGAAAGCTTGAGAGAGGCATTGAATAGGATCATGGAACTTAAAGAAATGTCTAAAAACATGATAGTTTCAAATATTGTAAGCTACAATAACGATCTTCTTGACGCTCTTGAAGTAATTAAAATGCTCGATGTAGCAGAATTAGTTGCAAAGTCTGCTATTTTACGCCGTGAAAGTAGAGGAGCTCATTACAGGGAAGATTTCCCTGAAACTAGTGAAAACTGGAAAAAGAGCATTGTTTTCAATAAAAATGGTAGAATTCGGTTTATTGAAAGATAATTTTACTTTTTAAGGCTTAAAAATGAAATACATTGCTTTACTTCGTGGAATCAATGTCGGCAATAAAAATAGAATAAAAATGGCCGATTTGATAACTATTTTTGAATCAATGGGCTTTGAAAATATAAAAACATATCTTCAAAGCGGCAATGTCATTTTTAAATTTTATCCTTCCAATACAGCAAAAATCAGGAATGAAATTGAAAATAAGCTAATTAATACATTTGAATACCCTGTAAGTGTAATTATCAGAACATTGGATGAACTTGAAAACGTTATTAATAGTAATCCATTTATTAAAGAAGAAAATATTGGAATTGATAAGCTGCATGTAACATTTTTGCGCGAAATACCTGATAAAGATGATGTTTCAAATTTAAACATGAATAAAAGCGCAAATGAAGAATTTAAAATTATTGATAGAGAAATTTATCTTTATTTACCCAATGGATATGGTAGAACAAAGTTAAACAATAATATTTTTGAGAAAAAGTTAAAAACTACGGCTACAACCAGAAACTGGAAGACAACGACTAAATTGTTGGAATTATCTAAATAACATATAATTTATTTTAAATAGTCTTGATTATAATCTAATTCCTCAAGGGATTTAACATAGGTTAAGGAATTACCACATCTGCAGTAGTCGAAATCATGTGGACTTTCATCTTCTTGAAGATGATAATAACCATTACATCCATAACAGGTTAATACTCCAGTATATGCCTTTTTATTAACTAAATCTGTTATATCAGATTCTATTATCTTAAAAAGAACATTATAGGCATCTATAATATCTGATGTTGTCATATAAATTCGCTGATCATTCATGGAACAGCATACAGATAGAAGTTTAATGTTAATTTTAAGTTTACGGATGAATAAAGCCTCTCTATCGCCAATTTCATTAAAGCATTTGGACATCAAAAGATCATGCAATTTGTCCAGAAATCCTTCAACATGCTTGTTTGTCCATTTAATTTCTCTCATATAATAGAAAAAATCATCCTCTATTTTTGTTTTAGACCCTTCTTTGAAACCTTCAAGGTTTAAAATGATTTTTTCCATTAAATTACTTGAAAAAATTGCTTCAATATCTTCTTCATTAAGATATCTTCCTAAATTCATGGAATAAATCCATTCGAGGAACAGATAAAAATTATAGAAGGAAAAATAGTCAATAGAACCTGAAAAAATATTACTATTTTCGGGAGTTAAATCATTAGAGATTAATTGGGTTAATAAGGGACTGATATATTGCAAATTTTTATTTGCACTGGTTGAAGTACTAACTGGTCTTTTAAAGTCCTGAAAAACATAAAAAAGCTCATTAAAAGCATGATTTAAATTTAAATCTTCCAATTTTGAAATAAGGTTTAAAACACCCTGGAAATCGAAACCATAGCCTAGTACTGATAATTCACCCCTTAATCCTCCATAACCTTGATTATCTCTTATTGTCATATTTTCACATCAAACTAATTTTAAGCTATAAACTCATAGATGGATATTTGAGCATATAATAAAAATTTAGCAGATTAAAACATGAATTAATGCCTAAACAATAGATTTAATAGATTAGTAAAATTCTTTAAGTATTAATTAATTGTCTCCTACTTTAACATCCTTTATTAAATTTTTATCATAATAACAATATATAAACTTAATTATAATTACATAATAATTAGTATTAAATAAGATAAGAGATAAATTAATAAAATTTTAAAAAAATAGATTTTGAAACAAATATAAAACTAATAAAATCAATGGTACCGTAAATTTACCAGTATTGCTCTTCATTCATGAGTTTTTCAGTATTATTATCTTTTATTATATCTAGATTTTTAATATTTGCACCTCTATAAATTGCATTAAAGAAATTAACTGTGCAATGTTTTAAAATCATTATATAAAAAGGAGTAATAAAAATATCAATTAAAATAAGTTGGGATGCCCTGACCGGGACTTGAACCCGGGTAATAGGATCCGCAATCCTACGTGATATCCGCTACACTACCAGGGCATTAAAAATAGAATTCAATTAAAGATAAGTAATGTAGTAAAAATTCCGATTAGTATACTTAATTAATTTTTTATATATTTAAGTTTTTTTAAGATTATATTAAATTTATTTAATCTCTTTTTCGCTAAGAAATTCTCCATATTTGAAAACTTTTTCTGAGCACGAGAGTTCACATCTCATACAGGCCATACCACTGCATAATTCTGTTTTAATTTCAGCTTCTCCATTTTCGACAGTTAAAGCTTCTTCCGGGCAGTTTTTCATGCAGCTCTGGCAGCTACTGCACCCCTGAATATTAGCATGTAATATAGAACCAATATGAACTATTTTTAAGCCGTATTTACCAAGTTCGGGAATATCCTTTTCAAAAATTCTATGTATTTTGGGGTCATGAACTCGGGGAGGAAGTTTTTGATAACCATACTTGCTTAACCAGTCATTATACATCCAAAATGGCATTCCCTGCTCACACATTGAAAGTTCGAGTGAATATATCTTTTCAAAAATTTTGGAGGTTGCAAGTGTTATATGTTTACC
The DNA here is from genome assembly GCA_023434825.1 of Methanobacteriota archaeon. Lineage (GTDB taxonomy): Archaea > Methanobacteriota > Methanobacteria > Methanobacteriales > Methanobacteriaceae > Methanobacterium_D. The sequence continues at coordinate 25,262 of JAEYSH010000102.1, forward strand.
CCTCATACTATCAGCTATTTTCTGTAAATCTTCAAGTAAATCCGGATTTAATACGATATCTCTGGCCATTGCAAGCGACGTGTTCCCTATTTGATAAATTTCCTTCGATGAAGGCGGAATTTGTCCAACATCCAGTGATTTATTGGGATCAACATAAAAACCCGATGCACCAGCCATATATACGGCATCAATTTCATCGAGGAAAATATCTGCTTCCTGTGCTAATGTTAAATGGGCAGCTCTAAAGGCTCCAAGAGCTTTACCAATGTTTTCAATATCTTTTTCAGTAAGATAAATGTCATTTTGAAGGTGAATTTTATGGTCTTTACTTTTTATTTTAGGTAATGAAATCAGGCCAGAAGTCAATCCTAAACTGTAAGCAGCTATTACTCCAGTTCCAGTTATTCCTTTAGCTTTTTCCTGACCTTCTTTATATTCAATAATCTCACCATTTGATGGATCGACTGTTCTCCCACTTTCTGCTATTAAATTTTCGTTTAAAATTTCTATTTTCCATCCATAATTGGCAGATTCAAGGTCACAGATTGTTCCGGGAGAAGCTAGTCTCCCTTTTTCTATCATCTGTCCTTCTATTGCAGGTCCAGCAGCAGCAGAACATGAATAAACTTCTCCATCTATTACCAGCCCTATTTCAGCGTTTGTTCCAAAATCAGAAACTAAAAATATCCCTTCTTTTTCCAGCACTCCTGATTTAAAAAGCATTGCTAATGCATCTGCCCCAATTTCGTGTTTTATAGCAGGAGGAATGTAAATTTCAGCATTTTCAGGTATTTCAAGTCCTATTTTTATAGGTGATGTAATTGTAGCGTTCCTGGATGGAGGAGTTACTTCTAACCTTTCAAGAGCATGTTCTCCCCAGTAAGCAAGGTCTCTAATTTCAATATTATGGAATAGGGAAAGTTGTATTGGATTTCCACAAACTGAAACTCTTTCCACATTTTCAAGGTCAATATTTAGATTTTTAATCACCTTGTTAATAGATTCCATAAGGAGCAAGTGTGCAGTTTCTCTCCCGACAGTTATTGCAAAATGAAGATGGTCTACAACGTTTGCGCCGGGTAATGGGTGTCTGAGGGTTATTGCTGTAGAAATTACTTTTTCACTACTTAAATCCAGTGCTTGAGCCCTAATTCCGCTGGTTCCAATATCTATGGCGATTGCTAATTTATCACTCATTAATTTTCCTCAAAAACTTGAGATTTAATCGTATTCCGGAACGAATTCTCCTACAATTTCTGAATACTGCTTTCTAATTTCACGCCATGTTTTTTTGTCTTTTACTATGCTATCAGCTAATTTAGGTGTGTGATAAGCTTCAACACCGTATACACTCATTGGAAATGATTCAACGAAATCTCTTCTAACAGAACCGCCACCGCATCCAATTGCAGGGACTTCTAGACCATTTTTTTGCATCTCTTCAACTACTTTTGGAAATGCAGTCATGGTGGTAGTCATCAAAGCAGTTCCTGTCATAAATATTGGTTTATATTCCTTCACGGCATCTACTACTTCTTCATTAGGTACATCTCTTCCTAGATCAATTGCCTCAAATCCGCCTGCTCTTAAAAACATCACCACTAAATTCTTACCTATGTCATGTGGATCTCCTTCTGCTACAAATGAAACTACTGTTCCTTTAGTTTCACTTCGATGTCCAAGGACTTTTTCACTTTCTTTGAGCCCTTCCATCATTGCATCTCCGGATAGCATTAAATCAGGCAGAAAATAAAATCCTTTGGTATAAAGGGCGTTTACAGCATCCATTCCTTTCATTAATCCGTTGTTAATTACATCCATTGGAGATAAGCCGTCTTCTAATCCTTCTTTAACACTGTTAAGCGATTCATCCATATCTCCATGTAACACGCCCATGGCAATGGATCTATATGGCTCATCTTTTGGAAGAATTGCCTGGACATCTGGATCATTTTCTGGTGTTATTGCAGGTCCTTCAAGCTCTACATTGTATCTAACCGCTACAAAATCCTGATCCATTCCTGATTCTAATTCATCAATATTTCTCATTCTCACACCTCATAACTCATAGTTTTTGGGGTTAAATTCGGGTACTTTTCTTGAATATGCCCTAATACATTCATCAATAAATTGATCAGCGTCCATTGGCAGGTCTTCGATGATTTTAATTGCACTATCGAGTGATTCTCTTTCAAATCTTGTAAGATAGAGTTTATTTGCATCGACTGCTTCGTTAATTATTTTTCCAACTTCCAGAGCAGCGGCTCTTGCTCTTAGATATGGATCTTTGCCATATTTTACAATGGCCTCTCCTATACGGTGAGCATTGTCGTAAGCTAAAATTAGGGACTGTGGGTCTCTGTATTTATCTGTAAGTGTGTAAAGGTCTCTTAATATTTCTTCTTCTCCAGTTTGGAGTGCTGTGTTCATTAAAGCGGACTCATATCCTGTAGCCTGTAACCAGACTTCAGGGGTTGTACCTCCCATTTCCTGTCTATGATAAACTGATTCATTACTCCAAACATCACATACTGCACAGGTCAGGTTACCCATTAAGTCTGAATGAGCACATACAGCATTTTTCCCTTCCATTGCTATTGGAACTCCACTTATAGATTTAACAATAGGATTTTCATAACCACAATCTTTTAATGGACCTACTGCACCAGCTTCAACGGCAACAAGACTTCTTGCTGCACCCATTCCCCTTGCAAGGGCTGCCACTGTGTGTGAAACATCTTTATCCAGTAATCCTCCAGCCATAAACATTGCAGTGTTGGCTTGGGAGCAATCTGTGTCTCCTCCGGGCCGGCAATCGTACTTTTTACAGATATTTACTATTCTTTTCCAGATGTACTCCATATCTATGCTTCCGAGAACTCCAATACCAAAGAGTATAGCTCGGGGGTCTCCTCTTGATATTCCATAATCTGAAAGTGCTTTTCCACCCATTGATTCTATACATAGATCTGAAGCTCCATTTGACGCACATGCTTCCATTGTTTCCTCAATGGCGTTATCATAATCTGATCCTCTTAGTCCTGGACCTCTCTCTTCTATTCTTATATCGGCAGGAGTTTGTCTGAGAGATACTCTAATGCCATATTCGTCGTAATATCTTTCTAAAACATCTACCTGGACTTTTGTAGTTTCAGCTGCCCATTGAGGATTATTTGTTTGTTGAGATACATGTTCCTGTTCAAGCATGAAAGCAGGTAATCCTATACCTACTGCTCTTTCACATGCACTTTGTGCTATATTTCTACATTCAGCTATCATCCTTTCTTCTGACGTTTCGGATCCTTCCACGGGGGCTACTTTTACTTCAGGGACTACATAACTTGCACCAAACTGCATGTTCCATCTTTGGCTTACTGGAAACCTGGAACGACCGAAAACCATTTCTTCGGGCTTTTTATATACCATTTTTGTAAATCTTTTCACATTATACACCACTAAAT
>JAEYSH010000113.1 GCA_023434825.1 Methanobacteriota archaeon
ATTATCAAATGATCTACATCTCTATATTTAATTTACTAAATTTAAATTCAATCTGTTTTTAAATTAAAAATAACTATTCTTTATATAATTCATCAAGTTATTTAATTAATAAAAATATATTTAAGTGTAATTAAACTTTTAAAAAATTTATATTTGAAATTAACCGGGTGTTAAAAATGTCAAAAATTGAAGATAAAGTTCAAAAATGGCTCTCTGATGAGGGTCTATATAGACAAAAGGTCCCTGATGACAATGCAAATTTCCACTTCATAATCAATTATCCTGAAGGTCATGTTCTAGATGTTATTCAACCAAAAGGTAAAAAAGACATGGTTTTAATAGCATGTGCAACCAATGTAAGCCCTGAGCATCAAACTGAAATTAGACTGCTTAATTTTGATAAAAGGGAGAAATTTTTATGGGAATTCAGGTTTCTTTTAAATGGACAATTCGTTGATTTCCAACTGCAGCATCCAGAAAATGTTCTCCAGGGATTTCTAATTACTGATGAAATATTTGAGGATGGTTTAAGCAAGGACAGATTAATTTCAAGTGTAAAGAAGATCTTCCGTGCCAAGCTCCAGGGAATCTGGAAAATACAGATGGAGTTTGGTATTCATGATGAAGGATCTGACGGTATACAGCAAGATAACATGTTTGTTTAAAATTAAGCAAATATAAATTTCTTATTTTGATTTTTTAATCGTTAAAATCATTTATTTAAACTATTTAAAGTATTTAATCAATTTCCAGATTACATATATCAGATTAAGAGATATATTTCAAGTGTAAAAAAATATCTAAATAAATCAAAATATAAGTTCTTGAGTTTGAGACGTCAATTTCAAGTGTATAATAAATTATTTTATTCTTTTGAACATAAAATTACATAAAAAAATACATTTACGTATTTTAAAACAAGAAAAATGATACTGTTTAAATTTAATTAATTAAGTCTTAATATTTAAAAAAGACAATTCTATTAGTAGATTAATAAATATCATATATTTAATTTGTTTATTTTAAATTTAAAGACTTTAAATTATTTTTATGTGAATTTACAGCTTTTTTAACTTTTAATTTATATATTATATTTTTTTAGAATATTGAATTACTATTAAATACATTAAAATGTCTTTTTTAATTTTTAATAAATCACTTTCCTAGTAATTCGCAGCTTATTTATGGCTAAATCATTTATTAGACAAGAAATTACTATTATATCAATCAATACTTTGGTTAAATAGACATTTTTAATATTAGAAGTCGTAAATTACTATTATGTGAATATAAATTCAATAAAATTTTTATGTAAAATATTTAATATTTATTTTTCTGTTGCCAGGATAAAGTTTAAATTTTTAGTATTTTATGATATGTTGAAAGTAATTCCTTTTTCATTTAATTAAAAGAAACATTATAAAATATTTTTTAAATATGATCTTCAGAATACACTTGAAATCAATGTCTTAAAAATTAATTTTTTACAGATGAAGTCGTTCTAAATGGACTAGCATGTTATCTTTAAAAAATTCAGTTGAAATTCATCATTTTATAAATCAATACAGTTTTTATATGCATTTATTTTTGAATACACTTGAAATTCATGATGCAAATTTAATTTGATTTCAAGAACTGTAATTAATTGTAAAAATAGCTATTAAATTAAACTTAAAATGTTATTATACAACAAGCAATAATATCTTAAAATTCTTTAAAGTGTATTAGAATATTTTAGAGATAATTAACCTGATATTTCTTTCTATATATTAAATTTGCAATTATATTATTATTTATTATATTTTAATAAAACTTTTTAATTATAATATATTCTATAGTTAAAAGAAAGGATATTTAACACTTATTCTCTTGAATATTTTATAACATTCCTTGTTTAGATTTATAATTAAATATGATTATTTTATTTTACTAAAAAATCATTTAAACACATTTTTGGTTTATATAAATCAATATTTAATAGCTTATATAATTAAAATAATTTAAAATCATTTAAATAGTCTTTTTAATAAATTTTATGTCTTGATTTTTGTATATAAAGATTAATATCTGTTTTTACATTATACTCCTGGAAATTGTAAAGGATCTTCCTAATAAATATTTAGATAGAAAATTGATTTAATTAAAATGTTAAAAGATATAGTCTTAATTTAATGCTGTAAATTAGTTTATATATAATAATATATAGTATTAAAACAAATTCAATTAAATTTCAACTGTAAATCATTAATAACTGGAAATATAGTCTATAAATTCAACTTCAAATGAATTCGTTGTTTCTTTTTCTCGTATTTTATAATAAAACTTTTATATTTTTCATATTCAACAAATTTTCTAAATTATTATAACTTATAAGATTTAACTGATCAAATCTTTTAAGTAAATTACCTGGAACTCAATATTGCTTTTTTTAAATAATTAAAATATTATCTCAACTAATTTGATGTTTAGATGGCCGTTTTTTAAATGTTTTCCACAAAAAACTCTCTTAAAATATTTAATTAAAATTCAGTGACTAAATATATTCTTTTTTTAGTAATTGATTATTAAACATTGATTAAATTTTTAATATAACTTCTCATCTTTTTTAGGGATTATCTTAAATTATTTTGAAATTTATGACAGGCTTTCATTATACTCAAGTAAACAATTTCTTAATATCTGACTGAAAATAGTTTATTTTTTGAAAATATTAAATTATATTCCCTTAAAGATCAAAATTTTCTTGTATTAGAAGAATTTTGTAAATATTATGGATAATTGCTTTTTTGGAATATTTAATAGATTTAATATATAATGTATTTCTAATGTGTTTTTAAAATCTAGCTGATGATTATTTCTCAGAAATATTTAATTTAATAATCAAATTTTCCATGCTTTTCAAATGAATTTTAAATATAAACAGGAAATATTTAATTTTTTGATTTTAATTAAATTTAGATCCGACTTTTTATTCTGAAAGATTATTAACATCAAAGAAGACATTTTTTTATTTTTACACTTGAAATATATGTTATCTTAAAATAGAGCTTTTTTAGAAAAATTAATTTTTGTAAGAACTTACTTTGTAAAAATGAAGTTTTTACACTTGAAACGTATGTTAATTTTTTAGTAGATAAAATAATAAAATTAGTACAAACCCACATCAAATATTGTGAATGTACAATAACTGATGATTGTAATAAAAATTTAGATTTACACTGGAAATAATTGTTTATTTTTTAAAAATTTTTGTTAAATTTTCATTTACACTTGAAATTGACGTCTCATTTACAAAAATAAAATTATAATAAGAAATTAATTTGAGTGCTTTAATTTAAAAAAAATATGTTTAAAATTATTTATTACTGGAAATATCATATTAATGAGCTTTTCTG